>JAHIZN010000305.1 GCA_018814245.1 bacterium | reverse complement strand
TGCTAAGGGTAGGGGAAATTAAAAATTATGAATTAAAAATTAAAAATGAGGGAAGAAGAAAGGAAAAGATATATGATAATGACAAACAAGATGAAGGAATGTTTTCTGGCAAAGGAAGCTCCTCTGGCAATTGTCCTGCCTTCGCCTATTCCATGACCCCGGTAGATAATGAGGATAATACCTACACCGATGGAAGGATGTATTCTTATACTACAACTCTTCCCATGACTGAACACGGCTACAGCTATCAGTTTGAGGCAATAGATACAGAATACAATATTGCCATCGGTACACCTGTTTACCCACAGATAGGACCGAGAATAACCATGGATGATATAAGCAGACAAGAATGGATGCAAATAAGCACACCCGAAACTTCTCGTGAGCATTATTCCATGCAGTTGGTGGATATTAATATGGATGGCAGACTGGATGTAGTGGCAGCTTCCTCCAGCGGAATTAAGGTCTGGATAGCTGGAGACAGCGGGGTTTGGTTGCCGGCATCACACGGACTGCCAACAGGAGGGATCCCCTCTGGCAGAGGAAACTCCCCTGGCACAGATTTTTATTACGGCATTAGCCTTGTTGATTTTAACCTTGATGGCTTAATGGATATAGTGGCTACAAAGATGAAAGGAGTGGAGGCGTGGCTTGGTGATGGTCAGGGAAGATGGTCCAAAGCATCTTGCGGATTGCCGGAAGATGGATTCTTTTATGGGGTTGTGTCCTGTGATATAAACGGGGATGACTTTCCGGATATTGTTGCCGGAACAAATGATCAAAAAGGGATCAGGGTTTGGATAGGCAATGGCAAGGGAGAATGGAGACTTAGCTCAGAGGGTTTGCCGACAGATGAACGGCTCTGTAGTGTTGCGGTTACAGACCTGAATGATGATGGTATTCCGGATATTGTTGCCGGTGATTACAATGGCATTCGAGGCTTTCTTCATGAAAGCTCAAGGAAAATGGAATATGTTGGGAGTTTGCCGGTATCTACACGATTTGATCTTGCAGGTCAGCCAGATATTTTGTTTGGCAGATATGATGGCATTATCATGGGCTGGACAGGTGACAAAGGCGGAAATTGGACTCACTTGTTTACTGATTTAGGGGGGGTAGATTTTTAGCAAGAATACAGGAGTCAGAATTCAAAAGAAAGACGAAATATCCAGGGAATAAGCATTCCAACCCTTCCGCGTTCTCCGCGTCTCCGCGTGAGTCATCCTCTATTTTCTTCTCCGTCTCCATGATTTCTGACATTTGATTTTGTGAGTGAGACAGAGGGGCAGACACGGAGGACTGTCGCTACAGCTGATAATTGGTAACTACTCAGCTACTGTGATTTTTTAGTGGATTATTAGCAAGCAGCTATTGCAACGAAAAGAGAAAGATCCACAAAGGGTGTAAATCTTAAGAGATGAACCCTTGTCAACGGCTCTTCTTGTTTGCAATTACTCCTGTTTTGCTGCAATTATTTTCCCTAAGTTTACACCCTTTGCGGCTCTTTCTCTGTAAAAGCGTATTGACTGATTTCATGTCATGTGTGAAAATGAGATAGCTGAGTAGTTACGATAATTAAAGCATTACTGATTATTATATTTTGTAATTGACTTATCTTCAATTATATGGTATTATTATATTCGCTTAGATGGGATAGAGGGATTAATCAAAGAGGCATCCATGGAGATTAGCCTTAATCATTTTAAGACAGTACGAGGAGTAAAAATGAAATGTATTGAAAAACTGTTCGAATTAGTTTTATGGAATTGTCGATTTGTTGTTCTCTTCGCTGTAGTTGCCAGCATGGTAGCAGCTATTATCCTTTTTGTGATTGCTGCCCGTGATGTAGGTATCCTAACGGTTCATACCTGTCAGTATATGTTCGGATATATCTCTGAACCATATAATATCTTCCATGATAATCTGGTTGGACATATTATCGGTGCTGTGGATGATTTTCTATTGGGTACTGTGCTTTTGATCTTTTCATTAGGTCTTTATGAGCTGTTTATTAGCAAAATAGAGGATGCAGAGAATACCTCTCACGGTTCTAATATATTATTAATCAAAAGCTTAGATGACTTAAAAGACAGGCTGGCAAAGGTTATTATCATGATCCTTATTGTTTCGTTCTTCAAACATGTGCTTCATATATCATTTATTGAACCACTCCATATCCTCTGTCTGGCAGGGGGAATTATGTTTATATCAATTGCTTTGTATTTTGGGCATAAGGCAGGAAAGCATGTTTGATAACAAAAGGAGGCAAGTGAAATGTTAGAAGTAACAGATCTCATGAAAATATTGCCCCATCGCTATCCATTTCTTTTGGTGGATAGAATCATAGAGATGGAAAAAGGCAAGAAGATTGTTGGAATCAAGAATGTAAGCATGAATGAACCTTTTTTTCAGGGTCATTTTCCTGGAAAGCCAGTAATGCCAGGTGTCTTGATTGTTGAAGCAATGGCACAGACTGGTGGAGTGCTGCTTCTTTCTGATGGTGGACTCGAGGGCAAAATTTTCTACTTTATGGGGATTGATAAGGCAAAATTCAGAAAACCAGTTGTACCTGGGGATCAATTAAGGTTTGAGATTGTGCCTATTCGTGTGCGGGCAAAGACAGGGCTGATGGAAGGCAAGGCTTTTGTTGGTGATACCTTGGTTGCTGAAGCAGAGATGATGTTTATGTTGGCTGATCAGTAGTGTCGTGTCAACCTTAATTTGACGCATAACCATTCATATGGACAGCCCCCTACCAGAGGTGCTTTCCTCTTGTAGGTGTCCATTAAGCAGGGACAAGCCCTGCAGCTACATTGTAATCGATTGTTGTGTGTGGGAATCTTTGTAGCTGCGACCTGCCAGAAGTGCTACCTCCTTGTGGTCGCTTATTGGTGGCAGAGAGACAAGGGAGGTAGCACTTCTGTCTCCCCTGCATTCGCCTTATCCTTACCCACAAGTCCAACCACCATTAATTCAACAATTCAGCAATTCAGTAATTCAACAATTGACAATTGCTGAATCAATGAATTGTTGAATTATTAATCATTTTGTGATACATACTTCTGTTGTTTTGCAGCATTTTCCGTCAGAATTCTGTCCCCCAAAGATGTGGGTAAGGATAAGCTGCATTCGCAGAGCCTGCCCCTGCGAATGCAGGGGGGGCAGGCTCTGTCTTTACATAATTAACTATGCGACAATTAACATTTGACAGGATTGACCTATCAATCCTGTCAAAAAATGAGGTACTCATGAAAAACATTCATCCAACCGCAATCATCCATCCAGAGGCACAGATTGGTGAAGGGGTTGTGATCGGTCCCTTTGCTGTGATTGGTGAACAAGTCAGAATTGGTCAGGGGTCACAGATTGGTGCTCATGCCATACTCTTCAACTGGACAACCATTGGCACTAACTGTGAGATCCATGCTGGCGTGGTTATTGGAGATAATCCACAAATCAAAGGCTATAAGCATGAGGAATCTTATTGTTTTATTGGGGATAATAATGTTATCCGTGAGTATGTAACCATTCATCGAGGCTGGCATAAAGGGGATGCTACAAAAATAGGTAATAATAATTTTCTTATGGCAAATACTCACATTGCCCATGATTGCCAAATTGGAGATAATGTGATCATGGCTAATGCTGCTACCCTTGGCGGTCATGTGGAGGTTGAGGATAATGCCTTTATTTCCGGATTGGTTGGCATCCATCAGTTTGTCAGAATAGGCACATTGTCTATGGTTGGCGGCTGTTCCAAGGTAGTTCAGGATGTGCCGCCTTATGCACTGACAGATGGTCATCCTGCATGTGTTTCCGGTTTGAATATGATTGGTATGAGACGAGCAGGGATTACCTCACAGGTACGGGGATTATTGAAAAAGGTATACCAATTACTATACCATTCCGGAGTCAATACTAATCAAGCCCTGTCAATGATACGGGATGAATTTGAGATGACCCCGGAAATAGAACACTTAGTAAGGTTTGTTGAATCAGCAAAAAGAGGAATCTGTCAGGTACCATAGTGTCGTGTCAACCTTAACTTGTCGTATAATCATTTGTAGGGACATCCCTGCCAAAGAGTCTCCCTCCTTGTGGGTATCCGTTAAGCAGGGACAAGGGGGTAGCACCCCTGGCACCCTGCAGCTACGATGTAATCGATTGTTATGTGTGGGAATCTTTGTAGCTGCGACCCTTGTGGTCGCTTATTGGTGGCAGAGATAGGGGAGGCAGCACCTCTGTCCCCTGTCTATACATAATTAACTATGCGACAATTAACAGTTGACACGACAGTAGTGTAGCAGCAAGCTTCCAGCTTGCCGGTATTATTAATCCGCCAGTATTGTCTCCAACTTTTTGGCAATATTCCCCTTTGGTGACATACCCACCATTTCGTCTACAATAACACCCTGTTTGAAAAACTTCAGACACGGAATGCCTGAAACTCGATAATAACTTGTCATAGCTGGGTTTTCATCTACATTAATCTTGCATATTTTAGCCTTACCCTCATATTCTTTGGATAGTTCATCCAGTATTGGGGCAAGCATTCGGCATGGGCCACACCATGGTGCCCAAAAGTCAACCAAGACAGGCTTGTCAAAATTAAGCACCTCCTGATCAAAGGTATCGTCAGTTAATTGAAGCATTTTATCTGTCCTCCTTTTGCATTTTGTAAATCGTAGGGACTGGGTTCTAAACCCGCCCATTCTGCCTATAATATCACGGTATAATCAATTCCTGACCAACAAACACTACATCTGATGCCGGTATATCTGTATTTACCTCTTTAATCTCCTTAGGGGACTTATCGTACAATGCAGCTATACTCCAGAGTGTTTCACCATTTTTTACTACATGGTGTTTATATCCCTTCGGCGGTACCAAGGATACAACAGAAGATGGTATTTCCAAGTATTTCAAGGTTGCCTCATATATTGCCTTTGCCATTGATTCCTGAAACCCATCAGTAGCAAGAAGTTTTTCCTCTTTCTGATTAGAGACAAAGGCTGTTTCTACGAGAATAGAAGGGACATCGATGCTTTTTAAGACAGCAAATCCAGCCCGTCCAATTCCTATGGAATAGGTATGGCAGAAAGAAGTCATATTATCCAATGTAACCTTAGCCAATCCGAGACTCTCATTGATTGCCTGTGTCTGACTTAAATCCACAAGGATACTGGCAACAACATCATTCTCTATCTTAGCAATACCACCAATCAAATCAGCCATGTTTTCCCGCTGAGCAAGTAATTGTGCTGCTCTATTGTCTGCCCCCTCTGTAGAAAGGACATAAACAGAAGAGCCACGAATATTTTCTTTGGGACTGGCATTAGCGTGAATACTGATAAATATATCCCCATCATATTGCTTGCATAATTTAACCCGTTCTCCTAAGGGAATAAAGTAATCCCCGTCACGGGTAAGGAATGCTTTTACACCATGTCCTTGATTAAAATAATTAGCAAGCTTTTTTGCTACACTTAAAACCACATCCTTTTCCTGCAAACCACCCGGACCTATGGCACCAGGGTCTTCACCCCCATGCCCGGCATCAATAACAACTATCTTTGCCCTTTTTTTTATCCTTTCAATCTCTTTTTGAGAGACAGGTAATGTCTTTTTTACATCAGGAATATTGATGTCAATCACCAATCGGTCAGGCTTAGATTGATACTTTTTTAACTGGAACACATTAAAGATGGTCTTTTTTGTAAGCCCAATTTTTATACAAGACGCATTTTTATCATCAGCAGATACAGATATTTGCCTTATGGTAGTATTATTCACCAACAGTTCCTGCTTATTGCTTTTGGTGTTTTTCATGGTAATAATTATCTCGGGTGGGGCAGAAGACTCTTTCATCTGATAGGATACCTCATTTGTTAAATCAACCACTACCCTGATATTGGTTGGAGATGTCCAGTATCTGACACCTGTTATCTCTGTCTGCTGAGCATAAGATGAAAAGGCAAACAGAGATATAATAATTGTTGTAATAAATCGCATTATGGCTCTCCTTTTATAGTCTGACAAGTCTAACTGGTCAGACCAGTTGGACTTGTTCAATTTGTTGCAGCTTTTTTTCTATTTCCTTAAGGCTATGATAATATCTTGCCCCCCATCCAAATTCTTTTAACACCTCTTCCTGTGTAACAATCAATCCATCGTTCTGAAACCTGTCCTCCATATCCCACAGCATACATAACTCATGAAAGCACCTTGATTCTAAGGGAATGCTAACCACGCGTTCCAACATCCTATGCCTGAGCCATGACTTAAGCTCTTTCTTTAATTCTAAGACATTACTGTTTATTTCTCTTACATCATCCTTGATTGTCAGATAGAGTATTTCTCTCCATGAGGCTTCAAACAGATTATTATCCACAGATAATCCTCGTTCTGTAAGGGAGGAATATATATCTTCTTTAACAGCAAGAAGCAATGCAGAATCCATTAACAGGCTTATGAGCCTCTCACCATCATCCATTATCTTTGCTCCTGCTAAGAGTTTTACAGCCAGATAATCACTTAATCCTATTAGTTTTTCAATCCGTTCCTTTATTTTGCCCTTTTCATCATCTATTCCCTTCCAGATTAATCTCTTTTTTTCATTCTTAATCTCTTTCAGCAATTCATCCTCTCGCATTTCGAAGATATTTAGTGCCCCCTTAATTCTTTCTATTTCTTTCTGTAAAACCTGATATGCTGTAACAAATCCTTCCATGGCCTCAGTTTGTTTCCCTAATTTATCCCTGACATCCCCCAGCAGGGTCAAAAAGCGAATATTTTCAGTATCAAAGTTAATCGCCTGTTCTAATTCCTTTTCTGCATCCTCTAATTTATTTGCCTGAAACAGCTCATATGCCTTCTTAAAGCACCTGATTGAACTTTTTACATTGGATTCACATCGGATATTACCATTTAAGCTGCAATATCCTTGTTCTGTTTGCATAATTACCCTTTTCTTTATTCCAATCTCTTTGCCAAACAAGTCTATATTTAATTGAGTAACGATTGTATCAAATGCTTGTCTTGGATCTACTGGATAATCTTTTGTCCATGAATCATGATAGATGATAAACCCTTCTATCCAATGTATCTCTGGCCTGTCAGATCCCCATCTTTCATGAACAAGACACTGAAGAATACGGAGTGAATGTTCAAAATCACGGGAAATTTTTATGGAATTTTGAGCTGTAGACGGATACCATACCTCTTTAGACCGAAAATCTATCTTAAAGGATGGGTTTAATTTCAGACTAATTTTTTCATTCTCCCTCTGCAATCTGCTGATTTTTGTTTCATTTAGCCTCATTTTCCCTGCTAATTTATCAACATCATTTATCGACAAAAGATAGCGATAAAGCCCTATTATCGCGGGCAGGACAACAGCAATAACTACCGGCGGAAGCACATTTAAGCATAACCCATTATACTTAAAAGAGATAAAACATATTAGAATATAGAAAAAACATCCACAGAAGGTAACAATCACAGCATTACTATATGGCAGAACAGAGAGGATAATTCCAAGGATAAGCCCGATTAATAACAAGCTGGCATTACTTAAGATCTCAGGGATTGTGGTCAGAAAATTACTGGTAAGAATATTATTAAGAATATTGGCATGAATATAAAGAGATGGGATATTGTCTCCAGAAGGGGTACGACTAATCTCGCAACATTTTTTAGATATCGAACCAATTAATATCATCTTATTTCTGAAATAAAAAGGATCCATCAAGATATCCCCTTGTGGATCAATTATATCCACTAAGGAATATCTTCTAAAGCCATTATTGTTATAATTTATCAGCATTTGATATGACTTATTTGTTGGAATACGAAATTTATCAAGCATTATCCCATTATGGTCAAAGCCTATTGACGAAATGTTAAGGCTGTCAATCACCATCTGAAGCGGCAGGCAGGAAAAGATTTTATCTTTTTCCCCTTTCTTTATGGATGAAGGAGTATGTTTTAGCAATAAAGGGATACGACGAACAATTCCATCCATATCAGGCAGGATGGATATATAACCAACAGAATGAGCTGCTGCTAATAGGCTTGGATTGGGCAGCACGACATGTTGTGCAGTAAGAATATTTTTGTCCTTGACAATTGACAAAGAATCTTTCCTCTGATCAGGCTTGAACTCAAATCCGAGAGATATATTTCTGGCATTTGCTATAGCTGAGGCAAGATAGCTGTTATCTTTTTTATCTATATTTGGAAATACCATGTCAAGCCCAATTGCTCTTGCTCTTGCCTGAGAAAGCATTTCCACTACCCTTGCATAGACATCTTTTTTTAATGGCCATGACAAGGCATTAATTGTTTTATCGTCTATCTCAATAAGGACAATATCGCGATGGATATTCGTATCTCCACGGAGATTAAACATAATATCCAGACACCTATTGTTGATTGTCTCAAAAATTGGTATCTTAAACAAAAAGATGACAGATACACTTGTTATTAATCCAAGACAAATAGAGATAATAATATTCTTTTTCAAATAATAGCTCCTTGTTCACCCAATTAACCATTTTTATTATACCAAATGTAGCTGCAAATGTCAAGTCAATTTGATTTGTGTAATCAGTCCTCTGCAAATTCAAAATGTCATGAACCACTGCTGTCATGTCAACCTTAATTTGACGCATAATAATGCAGGGACATCCCTGCCAGAGGGGCTCCCTCCTTGTGTGAGTATCTGTTAAGCAGGGACAAGGGGGTAGCACCCCTGGCACCCTGCAGCTACGATGTGATCGATTATTGTGTGTGGGAATCTTTGTAGTAGCTGCGACCCTTGTGGTCGCTTATTGGTAGGGCAGAAACAGGGAAGGCAGCACCTCTGACACCCACTGCATTCGCCTTATTCTTACTCACATCTTTGGGGGACAGCATTCTGACGGAAAATGCTGCAAAACAACAGAAACATGTATCACAAAATGATTAATAATTCAACAATTCATTAATTCAGCAATTTTCAATTGTCAATTGTCAATTGTCAATTGCTGAATGGTGGTTGGACTTGTGGGTAAGGATAAGGC
>JAHIZN010000304.1 GCA_018814245.1 bacterium | reverse complement strand
CACTCCATATAACCCTTGAGAAGATATTTTGAGATTATTCCTAACTCTTTGGTAGGGTAAATGTTACAGCTTACTGAGGGTTGCTGTCCTTATGTCGGAGTTTCAGTTTATTATTTTAGCAGGCTAACTTGGAATTTTTTAAAATTTTCTTACTTTTTGATAAAATCACCATACTTGTAAGTTGAAACAGTTCATATATGTGATGATTTCTAATTGCACAGGTCGAAATTTTTCTTGACTTTAAGCAACCTTTCTGCTAAAATTATAAAAAAGAGAGAAATTTAACAATGGTTTAATATTCACACCCCTTATAAATCAGTTACTTGTCAATTTTCAGGATAATATTATGCAATTTATATTAAAAATTATTACCGATATCGAAGTATTGACATTGTTAAAAGATGAAACTTTTCTTTTATCATGGATTGAATTGTCCAAAAAAGATAAAAAAGTAACTGTTATGCAAGAACCGCCCTTTGTAATTACATGGTATAATCAATATATTTCTTCTTATATTCCAATACTCTGTTTAGCTTACGACGAAAAAGATACCCTTGTTGGCTTAATGCCACTTGCCAAAAATATAAATGATAATACTATTACCCATGCAGGAGCTGGTCAAGCAGAATATCATGGTTGGATAGCACATCCTGACATTGACGAGGAGTTTCCAGTAGAGTGCTTAATAAGACTTAAAACTATCTTTAATATGAAGACTTGGCAGTGGCGATGGCTGCCACCAAAAGCACCAGTAAAATGGCTTTCTTCAAATTATTAACTAACAAAAAAATTTATGTAACATTAAATACGCAGTCTTCCCCATTATGGGATTTAAGTGATAAGGCAAAATATGAAAAAATACTTAAAAACAAGTCTCTGAAAAGCAAGATTAATCGATATAAGGCAAAAGGATTGTACTATCTCGAACGAATAACAGATAAAGACAAAACAAGAGAATTAATGGATATATTAAAAGTTCAATGTGATTTCAGAAAAGAAGCAATCAACAACGTAAGACCTTTTGCGAACAATCCAAATAAGGCTTCTTTTTATATCGAAAGACAAAATTATCCAATTGCTAATCATTTTACTGTACTATGGTCTAACGATAAACCTATTGCTTTCCATTTTGGTGCATGTGTCAATGATACTGTATTCATAGGACTATCTGCTTATGATCCTACTGAGAGCAAAGACTCACCAGGTACATTATTATTGATTGAACTAGGAAAAATGCTTTTTGAGACAGGCTATCGATACATAGATTTAACACCAGGAAGTGACCAATATAAAGAATGTTTTTCTAATGCTTATCAAGAACTTGTAGAACCAAAGTTTTACTTTTCTAAGCAAGAAAAAATAAAAAATGATACTATTTATCAGATAACCCACATAGCTAAGAAGATAGTATCACGAGTAGGCTTAGATATACCTAAGATACATAATTTAAATATAATTAATCTAAGAAATATCAAAAAGATTCCTTTCACAAAAGTATTTCAGAAAACTATAAGACTAATTTACAATCATCATACTTATTTATTCTATCGGCTATCAACAGAATCTATCAAAATTAATAACAATATAGATTCGGAAGTAAATGTTCAAAAATATAGCGATCTCCTTTTATATACTGAGTCTAATCCTTGGCTCACAAGACAACAGCTTCTTTCAGAAGCATTAAAACGATTTTCTATGGGAGAAATATTATATTCTATAGTAAAAGAAGACATTTTAGTTCATTATGGATGGCTGAGCAAAGAAAAAAAAGAATATAGAGTTGCAGAAGCCGATATGATTATTAATGTTCCTCCAGATGGCATACTACTTTATGATTTTTATACTGAACCACAATTTCAACACCAAGGATTGTATCAACGAAATATGAAACAAATGATTTTTGATGCTTGTAAAATGGATGCCAAAGAAATATACATCGGTGCTTGCCAGAATGATCTTTTTTCCAGACAATTAATAGAAAAAGCAGGTTTTTTTCTTTTTCACACCTTTTCAAAAAAACAGGTTCTTTTTCATACATTGAGTGAAAACATTGTGAACAATTTTTAGTTTTGATGAGGATTGCTGAGTTGACATTAGACTTGGTACGAAATATGCGATCAAAGAAAGATTATTTGTAATAGTTCAGGTGTAAATAAGGGAAAAGGGGAAATGGGGGAAAATGGAAAAGAATTCAGGGTGAAATTAAGGAAAAAAGGTTTTGTGGACATTTTCAAGTTCTATTTTTCTCTATGAGAGAGAATCCTTACTAAAAAAATAATGAGCTTTTTCTTTCTTTTCCTTTTTTCCACCTCCTTCTGAACTGTTACGATTATTTCAATATTTTTATGAGGAGGCAAATATGAGTGATGTTTTATGTTTAAATCCAAGAGAAAACAAACCAACAGTATCTGCTTTTGGCGGAATGCCACCATTAGGATTATGTTGGATTGCAGCAGTACTTGAGAAAAATGGATATTTAGTTAATATTCTTGATTTGGACTGGGATAATACTTGTCTGGAATCAGTTATAGAAGCTGAACATCCTAAGATGGTTTGTTTGAGCGGAACAAGTCATACTCGATTTGAAAGTTTTAATCTTGCAAAGATAATAAAAGAAAAAGATCCCTCTATTGTTGTATGTTATGGAGGATGCCATGCTACTTTTACGGCTGATGATACATTATCGCATGTAAATGCTATAGATATAATTGTAAAAGGAGAAGGTGAATATACAGTCCTGGATATAGCAGGGGTAATAATAAGAAACAAGGGGAAATTACAAGATGTCATGGGGATTAGTTACAGGGATGGAGATAAGATTGTCCATAATCCTTCCAGACCACCAATCACTGATTTAGATTCTCTTCCTTTCCCTGCCAGACATTTACTTAAAATGGAATATTATAGACCAAAATTGGAATTTTTAAATGTCACTTCTACCTTAGTAATGACCAGTCGCGGCTGTCCTGTAAATTGTTCATATTGTTCTGCAAGTGCTATGTGGGGAAGAAGATATACTACGAGGTCACCTCAGAATGTTGCTGATGAGGTTGAGATGTTAATAAAAGAATATGGGGTAGAGGGAATAGAGTTTCAGGATAGTACAATAACATTAAACAGGGATCATATTGAGGGACTTTGTGATGAGTTTGAAAGAAGAAAATTGAAATTTCCATGGTTGTGTGAATTGCGAGTAAATACCGTGGACAAGGATTTACTCAGGAGGATGCAGAAAGCAGGATGTTATTATATCTGGTTTGGATTGGAATCAGCCAGCCCTCAAGTACTTAAAAAGATGAAAAAAGGTATTACTATAGAGCAGGTAGAGAATGTGATAAATTGGGCAGTAGAATTAGGAATCTATACCAGGGTATTTATTACTTATGGACATATTGGGGAAACCTATGAGGACGCTATGACAACATGGAAATTTGTACAAAAACATAAAAATAAGATCACTGATTTGGGAAGTGGTACTGGCATTCTAATATATCCAGGTACTATGGTAGAAAAATATGCTTATGAGATAGGTTGCCTTCCTTCTAATTTTTCATGGGCAACACCATATTATAATAAGGATAATGAATTTTTGATAATAGCTCCCGAAATCCCAGTTCTTATTCAACCCCAGTTTGGTTATCAAGAGTTGCATGAATTGAGAAATAAAGAGGTAAGTGGTAAGATATGGAATATAGGGGAAATTCTTAAGAGAATGAAGACAAAAGAAGGTCGTAAGGGATTGCAAACAATTGCTAAAGGGATGATAAAACATAATATATTTCGTGCATTGAAGAAATCGGGGAATTAATATGAATGTTCGTTCAATAGCCTCAATATCTGGGGTGGAATTACAACAAAAAAATAGCTTAATCACTGAACGAAGAAGTATAATTTATGGTAAATAAAGACAAACAACATTAGAGTTATTGCCAAATAAGTTCAATTTTGTTATAAGCTTAAAATCCATCATAACTTGTGACAAATTATGATGTTCTGTGCCAACTCCTTGATTTTACTGAAGGTACCTTCAGTAATCGCTTATTTCGCACCAAGTCTATTATAGTCTTGCTTACTTAAGGAATAAAAAATGTCTAAGTTTTATAACACTGTTATGTTTTTGATGCGTTTTGGTATAAAGCAGTTTGTACAAGAACTTTTATATCGTTACAATAACTGGTATTATGATCGATGGCTAAATGTTAACACCGCACATATGATTAAAAAATCTGCCCTCGGAATCAATAAGACAGACTCCATTGACTATGTACCCATAGGATATAGAGCAATTTATTCAATGCTGAAAAAAATCCCCATAGATAAGTCTCATTGCACATTCTTGGATTATGGATCAGGTAAAGGTCGTGCAGTCGTTGTTGCAGCTATATTTTCATTTAAAAGAATAATAGGCGTTGAAATATCCGATAAACTTGTTGCAATAGCACAAACAAACATTGCCAACATGAAACATAGAAAAACTATACAGATAGAGATAATTCAATCTGATGCAACGGAATTTATTGTTTCCCGAGATGTAAACATAATTTATTTTTTCAATCCTTTTATCCGTGAAACACTACAAAAAGTGGTCGACAATATATATTTTTCCTACAAAGAATACCCTCGAAAAATATATATATTATTTTTTAATGACGATCATTTTGAAAAAATTATCAAAAATCAAGATTGGATAAAAAAAACATATCAAACAAGATTTTACCCCAATTATTCATATGGCCTCTATGAAACAGTATAGTTATCGGTTTTTCTGCCGATATTTGATTAAGCAACTCATTGTACGCCCTGTAAGTATTAGTATTTGATTGCTCACTAAAGAACTTATTCTTGTAAACATAGGAGATAGTAGCAAGGTAACAAACAGAACGAGAACAAGCTTGATAATGCCGTATGAAATTGTTTTTTGTTGCGGATTAACAAGACCAAAAACCTTTTCAACAAAAAATATGGCAAATGAATGAAGAAGGTAAATTGCGAATGTGTGTCGAAATAAAAAGTTGGAAGCATGCTGAATTAATAACGGTAACATCTTATATAATTTCATAATATATTGTTGCAACATGAGGAATAACCATATCGCACCAGTACTTCCAACAACATAATACAAATCAGAGGAAGAGGTATGTTTAGCATAATCTGGATTAATATCCAATATATTAATAAAAACAAAAATTGCAATAAAACACAAGGTAACAATAGCAGATGAAATATAAGGCGATCGTAACCTTGGCATGTCTATAACCATAAAACCAATGCAGAAAAATAAGACATGAATAAATGGATTAAATAAATTGTGTACACCAATTTTAAAAAATGGTACGATATTGTAGTTCATCTGGATAACTGATGTCGCAACAGAACAACACAATAATATTATAAAAACTGGTAAATTTCTCTTGTAAAGCCAAAATAACAATGGTGATACCAAACAAATAATTATCAAAGCATGTAAAAACCATACCTGTCCCAATGGAAAAGGCATAATAGCATTGCTTGGTATAATTGTTGCCCATTTTAATAAATTGCATAGATTAAGGGATTGTCTAATAATAAATGTATCAAGTTTTGATTTCTGGATGTATTGCATAATTCCATTCGCCATGAAAGGCAGCTCGTTCAATATTTAATGCATCCATTTCTTCATCAGTTATTTTAATTCCTTTTTGGTACTTGTTTTCGTCAAGCCTACACTGAACTTCCAATCCTTTTTTTGTTTTTGTTGAACCTATTAAATTCACAATTACCTCATAGCTTACAAGTGGTTTGCCTCGCCAATTCTGACTGATAAATGAAAATAAACGATGTTCGATTTTGTTCCATTTACTTGTGCCTGGTGGAAAATGAGTTACATGTATGGATAACCCTGTTTTATTTGCAAATGACTGGAGCTCAGTTTTCCAAAGTCTTCTTCGATAACCATTACTTCCGCCACAATCCGCGGTAATCATCAATCTATCTGCTGAAGGATAGACTTGCTTACCCATGTTTTCCCACCAACCACGAATGCTTGCAACCGCAAAGGCAGAAGTGTCATAATCTAAACCAATATTTACCCATCCTGTATTCTCAATTAAATCGTAGATACCAAAAGGTATGACTTTCCCAAGTTCTTTGTCTTCAAAATCATGTGCATTTACTTTTTCCGGGCTGCCTTTCGGTCTCCATGTTTGACCGTTGTTTTTAAAATTACCGACTATTTCCTTTTTCTTCGAGTCTACTGAAATTACTGGTTGCGCATCGTCCTGAAAACTTCTAACCTTCTCATTTATATATTTAAACTGTTCATTTCGATCAGGCGATTGATTTCCTTCAACGGTCTTTTTGTTAGCTTGTAAGCTATATCCCATATCACGAAGTAAATTCGCGAGAGTCTGATGATTAATAATATGATTCATTTTTACCAACTCACTAACAAGCATTCTTAAACTTTTGCATGTCCACATAAGCGGCGATTCAGGATCTCCACGTGTTGCGGGTTCAAGTAGGCTTTCTAAATCAATCTTGAGCGTGGGGTCATTCTCAATAACCGGTTTTCGTCCACCACCTTCCTTGCGAATACGTGTTTTATTCTGAAGTTTTTCTTGGGTGATTGTTTTCAATTCCTTTATCCCAAGGGATATTGCTCTCCGTGAAACCCCAGTAGATCGGCTTATTGCCGAAATAACCCCATATCCTTCGCCAATAGTTTCTGACGCAGCCACCATTCTTCTTGTTTGTTCATTTAGATGGGGACGCAATGCTTCAAATTTTTTCGTAATTTTTTCAATATTCATAGTATGAATTATATCATAAATATTAATTAGTTGCAACACTTATTTATAGACAGTCCCTAAAGTCAGGGAATTTATCATTTTGTATTACAAATACAAATAAAGCAACGATACATATAAAATAATATGGAATAAGTAAACCGATAATTCGCTTTGACAAATATTGAACTATGCTTGGGCTCTTCAAAAACCCATTATATGAAACAGCTCCTGAAATAAAGAAGAATATTGGCACAAAGACATGTAAAAATCCAGTCCATGGAGGATAAAACCAAAAACCTCCAACATGACCAAATACTATAACAAATATTGATAGTGATCGAAGAACAGCCAAGAATTCGCTATCTTGTTGTTGTAGCCAGTTGCTCGTTACACCCATAATGTCTCTTCCTTTGTTAGATCAACATCAACTATTGAATTGTTGTGGAACAGAAATATGATTATTTCTGTAACTTCTCCATATTTACAGGTAAAAGTGTAAGAAAGGGGATAAGGAGATAGAGGAGATATGGGGGATTATAAGTAAAATGTAAAATAGGTATTGTCCAATTCTTATTATTTATTGGATAGTTATTCATCCCCTTATCTCCATAATCCCCTTATCCCCTTTTCTTACACTGCTTGAACTCTTACCCCTTAACCTGCGAATATGGAGAAGTTACTTATTTCTTCATCAAAGATACATATAACTGCTCTATTTTCTTCAATCTTTCTGTAAAAGAAAATCTTTCACATATTATTTTTCTTCCCTGTCTCCCCATTTCTCTTGCAATTTCTTTATTTTTAAGAAGATAAATAATTTTTTCAGCTAAAGCAGATGCATCTTGTGGTTGCAGAAGAAATCCATTTATTCCATTAGTAATCACTTCTCCATTTCCTCCTACATCTGTAGCTACTACAGGTATTTCCATAGCCTGAGACTCTAATAGTGTATTAGCAAGCCCCTCTGTTAGAGAAGGAAGGGCAAACACATCAATGCTATTATAAATATTTTTGGTATCGCTTCTATATCCTAAAAACATAACATTTTTTTCAATCCCTAACTGTTTTGCATAAGATTTCAGTCTATTTTCATCTTCTTCTCCATCCCCCTTGCCTGCGATTAGAAATCTTGCCTCTGCCACTTCTTTTATTACTAATACCGCAGCCTCTATCAGTATATCTAACCCTTTTTCAGGAGCTATCCGTCCGATAGCTCCTATTAAAGGCGTATCTTCATTCAATGAAAGCTCATTTCTAATATTTTCTCCACTCTCATATTTTTTCCACTCATCAATATCTATAGCATTATAAATAATGGTTATTTTATCCTCAGAAACTCTTCTTTTAATCAATTTATTCTTATTAGATGCACATACTGCAATTACCTTGTGAAATCTTTTTATAACCTGAAAATCCAGCCAATTATAAAATTTATGCTTCATTTGGCTTACTCTCACATCAACCCATCCATGGGCTGTAGTAAGCAATACCACCTTATTATTCATCTTGCTGAGAAACCATCCTAAAACATTTGTCTTATAATCATGGGCATGAAGAATATCTATATTATGTTTCTTTATTAGATGATTTATGTAATTAATACTTTTAATATCTATCTTCCCTTTTTCATTCACTTCTATAAAATTCAGCTCCATCTTTTTAGCCATCTCTGTAATCTTAAATCCAACATCATCCTCGCTTTTAAGGTATACCACTATTACATTAAACTTTTCCTTGTCATGCTGTTTAGCAGATACAAGAATCGTTTTGTCTGGTCCACCACCAGTCGTATGAGTACTTCTGAACTCCATAATATTTATCTTTCTCATTTTATTATAATTCTCCTCAATTTTTAATAGCAACTTCCAAATGTGCTGGTTCACCGTGAATCGTAATTTTCAATTCAATTATTAAGCGACTTTTCTTGGGGTCATGCTCAAGACCAAATCATGTCAATCTTGTTT
>JAHIZN010000041.1 GCA_018814245.1 bacterium | reverse complement strand
TGCTATCTTCCGCCCGAGCGGTATCTTACGCAAGAGTGCCATCTTCCGCCTGAGTAATATCTTCCGCCTGATTGCTATCTTACATTCATCTGTTATTTGACGCCTGAGTACCATCTTACGCTTGAGTGGTATCTTACGACTGGTTACTATCTTCCGCTCATCTGTTATTTTCCGCCCGGTTGCTATCTTACGCCTGAGTAATATCTTCCGCTCTCTTGTGAGTCTAACCAGTGATTATACAGTTTCTGTACTTTATCACACTTGACTCAAAAATCAAGTAAAAAGTGAACAAAAAATAATAAATTTAGTATAATTCTAACTGTATATCATTACTTTTTACATGATATCCAGAAAAGAGGATAATTCTGCATGGTTAATATCCCAACAGATATTTTGTCCAAATATAATTCAATATTGGCTAAAAAATCGATACCTATTTCTTATCAGCATCATTATAAGAAGCAGTTGAGGCAAAAGGAAGGGCATAACATGGTCAGTTGAATCTAAACTCTGTCTTTGTCTGTACTTTCTTTAGCTTTCAATATCTCCAAAAACTTGGTCACAGATATTATTTCAATATTTTCATATTTCTGCAAAGAAAGCAAATCTTCCTTATCTCCTGTAATTATATAGTCAGCTTTTGCTTCTACAGCACATTCAATAAACATATCATCATCTGGATCTTTAGATACTTGAAGTTTCTGCCCAGGGTCAACCAGTAGTGCATAACCCATTTGTCTCTTTTCCTCAATCAGATTTCTTAATTCCTCAATTTCATTATCAGTAATGGCTTTCTTAATTCGGGGTCTATATAAAACCTCGAATATCTCTTCTATAGTTGGCTCTGAGAAGATAAGAATAAACTTATTATCTCTCCATGCATCAAGTAGTGGAGCAGTAATTTTACCCTTTAACATCGCTCGGACAAAAAGATTAGTATCAACGACTGCCTTAATCATGTCTTGCTTTTCTCACTTCTTTAATTGCTTCCTCAATATCTGCATCAGTTATACTTGATTCCATTGCTCTTGCTCTAACTCTTGCCAATAGATTATCAAATCTTATCGACCAATTTTTCTCTATCTTATCTTCTGCAAATATTCCTTTGCGATTTTCTAATCTTTTAAGCAGCAATTCATTCCCTCTTTCATATAATACTAATTTGCTTCCTTTCCTTAAATTTAACTTTTCTGCAATACTCAGAGGTAATTTAATTAATTTAGGATTAGTTACTTCAATAAGTTCTAATACCCCCACTTTTTTGCCTCCTAAAAAATGATATTTGTTTGTAATTATCAATTTTCGTCCCCGTACTCTTTTTTATAATTTTCACTATATCATACAGGTTTGTTTTTGTCAATAAAAATATTGTCGATTCTTCGTCCGCTCGTTGGTTTTTCTTCCGCCCTTGGTTTTTCACCTGTTCTCGGTTACTTTTGTTATGCTTGGTTGCTATTTTACGACTGACTGTTTTCTTTCGCCCGATTACTATCTTACGCTTGACCATTATCTTGCGTCCGATTACTATCTTCCACTCTCTTGTAAGTCTAACCATAAAAATCACCTGCTCCTTGACAGGTGCATTTTTCTTGTTAGGCTTTGATTTGCTATCTTTCGCCAGAGTGGTATCTTACTACTGTTTGCTATCTTACGCTCGACTGGTATCTTCCGCTCTTTTGTCAGGCAAAAGCTTTGCTTCACCGTCTTTTTCTTTTCTTCTGGCTTGCCAAATTATCACATTAAATTCCACATTCAATATTTGCCTCTGATTTCTTCCTTGTCAATATTTTTTCTCTAATTGCTTGAGCCCAATAGGGTTATCGAAATTGTTTCGGTTCTTTTTTGTAATTTTTCCTGATAACATTTTCATTATCCCTAACGACAAAGCTCACTTGACGCTTTTGATCGCAGCAAAAAAGCGTCAAGTGGATCGCCTTGTTATGGTGCATATGTTCTTAGTGCCATTTCGAGAACATGCCATACGAGAAAAAGGACTGCGCCGGCGATTAACAAGCGGAACTGCCATACCCCATAGAACTGCGACTTACCTACATTTGATTCAATCGCTGATCTTACTCCTCGTATAGCCGCTTCCAGCATTTGCGGATGATCCGGTTGTTCCGGATAAACTCCCTTTTGCAACTGCAACAGACTGTAATTGGCATAAATTGAGGTTTGAACCCAAAGAAGATTCTTTATGCCAAAATAGAAACTTAGCCCCCAGAGTAAAATCGCAACACCTAAAGGAAGTAAAGAATATGTGATCTTAAGACCGTCAGTTTTTTGGACGGTGAATGCAACCGCGGACGCAGTAACAGCAAGCAGAAAATAAGTGTATTTATCCTGCCCAGTTCGATGCTGCCTGTGGATTTCTGTTAATGCTTCATCTGCCATTACGCACTACCGTTTATGCACCCTAACGACAAAGCTAAGCTGTGGCGTGAAACGCCGTTAGCTTCAGTGATTGGTTAGAGTTCTTACTTCTTCTTTTTGATTTGCTGGGGCACGCTGGCTTTCAAGATGGTGCCGTCTTCAAAAATCACCTTGAGAATCTTT
>JAHIZN010000303.1 GCA_018814245.1 bacterium | reverse complement strand
TCCCCCTATCCCCTCGCGAAACAGGAGTAATTGCAAATGAGAAAAGCCTGACAAGGGACAGAGTCTCTTATAATTTACACCCTTTGTGGATCTTTTTCTGTATTTGCAGGCTGTTGTTATGCTTCTGTGGCTTAATGCAACAACCGCACAGGTCGGTATTTTATGCCACTTTAATATCCTTTAAGTTTAGCTGCAAGGTGCTTGTCCCATCCCATTCATTCATTTGAGGACGATAGGCAACATGAACCTTTTTTTGATTATTTCGGCTATTAGATATATCATCAAGCATCTTGCCAAGTCCAAAGCCAATGGCATCTATCTGTCTGGTGCCGGAATTAATCTTTATTTTAAGGTGATTATTGCCCACTATCCTTGGCACACCTGCTACCTCAACAAGAAATGAAGAAAATACAGGACGAGGGTTGCCAATTCCAAAAGGAGACAGAAGATTTTCCATTTCCCAGACAAGTTTGGGGTTTACCTCTTCAAGGTTAATGTCAAATACATCCATCTTTCTATCCATATTTTCATCATTCAACACCTTATCGGCATATTCATTTATTATTCTGCGGAAATCATCAACCCTTTCCCTCTTGATGCTAATCCCTGCCGCATGTTTATGCCCGCCATAGGCTTCGAGCAATTCATCACACCTTGTCAATCCGTCTAATAGATGAAATTGTGGTATGCTCCTGCCAGAGCCTTTTCCGTTTCCATTTCCATTCTCATAGGCAATAACAATAGCAGGTTTCCCATACTCATCAACCAACTTTGAGGCAACAATCCCAAGCACCCCCTGATGCCAATTATCCTTTGCCACCACAATCACCTTTTTATTATCCTGATGCCCTACAAATTGCCTTGCCTCATCCAAAACCTCTTTCTGAATCTGTTGCCTCAAGGTATTTGCTTCATCCAATATTTTTGCCAATCTTATGGCTTCATGATGTGCATCTGAAAGAAGCAGCTCTAAAGAGAGAACAGCATCCTCTATCCTCCCAGAGGCATTCAGTCTGGGTCCCAGCTTAAAGCCAACATCTGCTGTATCAATCATTTTACCCCTTATCCCAGAAACCTCAAGAAGTGCCGTCAACCCCGGCTCTCTTGTTGATGACAACAGCTTTAATCCATGCTTGACAATAATCCTGTTTTCACCCACGATTGGTACAATATCCGCCACCGTACCTATCGCTGCCAGAGGCAAAAGGGAAGAAAAAGATATGGGAACATCTGTCGTTTGCATCAAGGCATGGATTACCTTTAAGGCAACCCCTACACCAGATAAATCCTTATCCGGATAAGAACACCCCTCCTGTTTTGGATTAACAATTGCATAAGCAAGCGGCAGCTCTTCCTTTGGCTCGTGATGATCTGTAATGATTGTATCTATGCCAAGTTGATTACTATAATCAACTATATCATGTGCAGATATACCACAATCAACCGTAATAATAAGCGAGACAGCATTGGATACGGCATAATCTATTCCCTGTGTACTTAACCCATACCCATCTACAAACCTGTTGGGCAGGTAAAACAGCACATCTGCTTCCATGCTGCGCAACACCCGAACAAGCAAGGCAGTAGCCGTAATTCCATCAACATCATAATCCCCATAGACCATAATTTTTTGCTTATTGTCTACAGCATGGATAATACGATTGATTACCTTCTCCATCCCTTTCATCAAAAAGGGTGAATGCATATCCTTAAGCTCAGGATACAGAAATCTTCGGACATCCTCTGGCTTAGTAATTCTCATGTTAGCTAATATTTTGGCTAACATCGGTGTTATCTTAATCTCATCTGAGACAATGTCCTGCCAGTTGACATCATCTAATTGAATCCTTTCCCACTTCATAATTCCCCTCCCAATCACTGAGCCATTACGAGTCCCACATTATTATTAGTAATATTTCACCGCAGAGACGCAGAGGCACAGAGAATGGAAATTAATCAAATCACGAAAAAAGACTCTCTTGGTGTAGCTATTTGATCAATTTCAATGTTTCTATCTTAAGGAATGGAATCCAATCGTATGTCCAAGAAACTTTAAGTTTTTCTCTGTGTCTCTGCGCCTCTGCGGTTAATCTTCCCAATTATTCCCACAAATACATTAACAACCCGCTCACAGGCTTTGGCCAGAAATATGTTGACTTTTGCGGCATCTTTTCATGATTCAATGACAATGTTTTTAACTGAGACAATTTTGCCGGGGCAAGAAACAGAGCTAATTGATATTCACCTGTATCTACCGAAGCAACAGCCCCCTTCTCATCCTTTATGTAGGTAATATTACCCGCATCAGGACAATCACCAATCAGCCTATTAATCACCAGCGAGTGAAGAACAACAACATCCAATGATTGATATTCCATGGACTTATCAGGGACTAACTGCGTATCAATGATTCCTTGTTTCAGCCTTAGCAGATAAAAATTACCCTGAGCATACAACCCAAAAGAATACTGTTCACCCTCAATTGAATCAAACATTTCCTCTCTTGAGCACTGATTTATCTCAAATGATACCCTCAACCCTTCTATAAGCAGCTCAGTCGAATAATCCTTGATGCCCTTAATCAGCCGATATGTTGGAAGGATTATCAACCCCGGGTCATCCATGGACACCAGCAGCATCATGATATAATCATATGGCTTGTCCCCTGGTTTTGGATTCCTGATTGACCTTTCTTTTTTAAGATTATATGTTGCCTCATAGCGATGATGTCCATCGGCAATAAACACAGGTTTATCCTTCATTGCCTCCATTATTTGAGTAACGAGGCTGTCATTTGTTATTTGCCACACCTGCTGCCCTGTTCCATCCTCATCTATAAAATCAAAATGTGGCTCAGTATTATTTATTGTTTGGATTAATATTTCATTTATCTGAGAGGCAGCACCTCTGGCACAGGTTTCATCTGAATAAAGGGAATAAATAAACTCCAGATTTCCTTCACATGTATCCATGAGCTTCAATCTATCCAATTTTGGTGCAGAAAGGGTTTCCTCATGCGGCAGGATATTGCCCTTGCCAAGTTCTTCGAGCTTTACCAAGACAACCATTCCAGTAAGTGAATAAGTTTTATCACCAACAGAAAAAATCTGGCGATACACATAAATACCCTCTCGTTCATCCTGCTGAAGTACCCCCTCCTGTATCCATTTACTCAAGTAATTTCTTGCCCTGGTATACTTATTATTTATACGGCTATCATCCACACACTCCTTACCCAGAATAATCCGAATAATATTATGTTCATCTTGCTCATAATAAAGCCCTTGCCCGGCAGGAGAGATAACATCATATGGATGCGACACAACTGAAGAAAGATTCACCTTTTTTGAGTTATAACCAAATCCCTTAAATGGCCTTATATCTACCACTTTTTTGCTCCTTGTGATTGTTAATGTATCAGATTATTCCTATTAGCCAGCAGCTATTGCAACACTATGCGGTCTGATTGTGTCTCTTGTGTAATTGCTCAATAACTTGTGGATATTGCAATCCACGAAGATTGATTCCCCTCCTGGGAGGGGTTAGGGGTGGGTTCTTCATGGAATTGCCACAGGTTATTGAGCAATTACTCTTTTGTGATTAATAGATTGCTTGATTAGGATATTATAGCAGAATTAGGGTTTGAAGTCAACAAGAAAGTGAGAGGGGAGGGTTTCGTATGATTTCAGGGCTATTCTCGTTGTAACTCCTTGTTTTCATAAGGTGATAGCTTATGCAACGCTCTCCCCGCCAGGAGTACTGGAAATTGGTAATTGCTCAATAACCTGTGGATGTTGCAAGCTACGAAGATTGCCGTGATGTAGAGACAGGTCTTTAGACCTGTCTCTATTTTCACAATTGCGAGCAGAAAAGGGAAAGAGCCACAAAGGGTGTAAACTCCTTAGGGAAAATGTAATAGTTCACCGCAGAGGCGCAAAGACGCAGAGAATAAATCAGATTGCAGAGCACAGATGATAAACTACAGATTTTTCCTCTTTGGCTTTCTGTATTCTGGTTTCTGTTATTTGATTAATTTCCATACTCAGCGTCTCTGCGTCTCTGCGTCTCTGCGGTTAGCTGGACTGTTAAAGGTAACCGCAAATGAGAAGAGCCCGACAATGGTTTATCTCTTAGAATTTACACCCTTTGTGGCTCTTCCTCTGTATCTGTATTCTGAATTCTGACTCCTGTATTCTTGCTGTCTGAGTAGTTTAACCTCATGGAATTGCCACAGGATATTGAGCAATTACCATAAAGTCAACGATGAATCAGGCAGCAGTCAGCGTTTGGATACGACTTGGTATCACCACTAATTACCGTATTACACCCAATTTCCCAACCTTATTCTTTCCAGCAGGGTTTTTGATGAGGTAGATATAAATGCCGCTTGCCACTTTTTCACCGGCAGAATTGCAGACATCCCAACTCATTCGCGAGCTATTTACCCTTGTTTCCCAAACCAATTCACCAGCAATCGTGAAGATTTGAATTGTAGAATTTTCAGTTAATTTGTCAAAGTATATCCCATCACCATTAGCATAATATGGATTAGGATAGACCAATGCCTTCTCAAGGGTAGGCTCAAAACCAAGTCCCATCAGTTGGTAGAACGAGAAATGTGGTACGGCAGCATAAACAACCTTATTTATTGGGTCTACCCATGAGTAAACTTTATTCCAGAATGCATCTGTCCCTGTTACTACTAAATGATAAATGGATAAGGAGCTT
>JAHIZN010000452.1 GCA_018814245.1 bacterium | reverse complement strand
TTCAGGCATACAGAATTCAGGAGTCAGAATACAGAATGAAGACGGCGACCACAAGGGTCGCAGCTACAAGTTTCTCACGAATAGCTGTAGCTGCAGGGCTTGTCCCTGCCATAATCATTCCTATGCCTGAATAGTTACGATTAATAAGTATAAACAGGATAGAAGGTTTAAGGGAAATATCAATCTCAGGATACTAAAGTGGTCATCAGCCCTTGCCGAGATTGAATCTGCAACAATGAATAGAGAAAGCTCCCCAGATATTGTCCAATTAGGTACTACATGGACAGCCTACTTTGCTAACAAGAATGCCCTGGTGGATATCTCTAAATATGTAGATGAAGATATGTATTTTGAGCCTTCTATCAAAAGTTGTAAGATATTGGGTTCTGAAAAAATATATGCCCTGCCACTCAATGTAGATGTTCGGGTTTTATATTATTGGAAAAGCATTATCAATAATCCTGAGATAGAATTAAAGGATTGGAATGCCTTCAATAAGGCTTGCAAAAGGATTCAGGAATTAATAAAGGATGAGAAAGCCCCTGAAGGGATGCGTTGGGCTATTGGATTTCAGACGGAACATGGTGAATGGGATATGCTCCATCAATTTGCTATCTGTCTCTGGAATGCAGGCGGAGAGATTATTAGCGTTAGAAAGGTATTGGGAATATTTCCAATAAACAAGGGTGCACTACAATAGGTGGAAGAAAATCTTGGAAAGTTGAGTAATTTTTTAAAAAATATAAAGGTTGTTAATCTTGATGAGGAAAGTATTGACCAGTATGGAAAAAGTAAAGCAGATTTAAGGAGAAAAGGAAGACTAATAGAAGATTTCGACCTTCTCAATGCAAGTATTGCTTTAAGCAAAGGTTGGACTTTAGTTACAAATAATATTAAGCATTATGAAAGGATACAAACACTTAAAATAGAAAATTGGCTTTGACTCGGCAGTCACCATCATGATGAATCCCCACCATGATAAATCATGGTGCTGATTTCAATTGAGGATAGCACCCCAATTTATTGGGGTGGACTAAAGAAGGTGATTTTGTGTAACTCTATTTTTCAAACAATCTTCCATATCTCGGAAGTTTATCATATATTTGCACGCTGACTTGGCGTGAAGATTATAGTTAGGAGGTGCTTCGTATGAAGACAATGTGGATGAAGATGGCTTTGATTGTACTGACAGCTTTTCTGTTGTGTAATGCAACAGGGGGGGGGGGGGGTAGCATGGGCTGATATAGATGATCAGTTCAATGCCTCGACACTGAGTCCTGGGTGGGAAATAAGTGCCGGTAGGGGTAGCTACTCTCTTACCGCTAACCCAGGGTATTTGCGTTACATAATCGATGCCAATCATGTGGCTCGCGTTGAAGGAAGTGGACAAAATTATGCCAAGGCTCTTTGGCTCGTTCGTCCATTTTCTGGAGACCAATGGACTTTGAAAACAGCGGTAACATACAATATGCAGCCAGGGATGCCAACAAACAACCGCGCCATGCACTTGGAGATTTATGCACCGGGTGGTACGGGGACGCCAATGGCAAGCATATCCCGTTGGGTGGGTCTATATAATACCGGCCCGTACTCGAACACGATGGACTTAAGTGCAGGCAGTAATCGCCAACCCACACATTTCCCACATTCACCCAACCCTCTACCTCTTGAGAGATGGTATTTCGAGATAGAGCGTAACCATGACTATGTTGCCGTTAGGTCAAGTAATGACGGCAATGATTCAACCTTTGAATACGAAAGTGAATATACATTTGCTCCCGGTTCTTTTGGAAACGACCAGGAAATCGAAATTTTCAGTACGGGCTGGTATGGTTCCAACAATCCTCCAGGCTATGCTGACTTTGATTTTATCAATATAGTCCCCGCAACTCCTACAAAGACAAGTCCTGCCGACAATCTTGCACTTCACGCTGATACATCTGCATCAGACAACGGATGGGGTGGCGGTGCAAATAAATCAGATCTCACCGATGGTATACGGGCATACGATGACTGGGCTCGTGGTCTTGCATTCCAGAAGGGCTGGAATCAGGTTACAATAGACTTTGGTAAAACAATCACATTTAACAAGGTTATGACTTGGTGGCAGCATGGTGCAATAGAAAGTACTTATTCGCCAAAGGCATACAGGATCGAAAACTGGAACGGTACGAGTTGGGTGGAAATTTTCTCCACAACAAATCCAGGTGCCTACCTCAAATATCCAAACGCTGTTGCTAATGTTGACTGGTGGTATAATGGGTCAGCTCCTACAGAAAATATCTTCCCGCCGGTTACAGGCAGCAAGGTCAGACTTTGGAGCTACCCGAAAGATGGCGAGGTCATGGCTGGTTACCATACATGGATTGATGAGGTGGAGGTATATAATACTGCCGGTACTGTTACCACACCACTTAATATCACCACCACATCTCTTCCTTCCGGCACAATAAGCACCCGCTACCAAACCACCTTAACTGCAACAGGCGGTACGACACCTTACACATGGTCATATTCAGGCAGTCTGCCTTCAGGATTAACCCTTGCGGCAAATACAGGATTAATCTCAGGCACACCAACACAATCAGGCAGCTTTACGTTTACTGCTCAGGTTACTAACAATGTGGGAAGTAGTGCATCAAAGGAATTGAGTATCTACAATGCTCCCTCCCTGCCTGTTCAATGGTCAACAAACGGACACTATTATGAAGTTGTCACTCCGAATCCGCCGGGCATAAGCTGGGATCAAGCCAAAACTGCTGCGGAAGCAAGCACATTTCAAGGACTTCACGGTCATTTAGCAACAGTAGCGAGCAGCGAAGAAAACAGTTTCATTTATGGTCTTCTCCCTTCGATAGCTTCAACTTGGGGTTACTTCCTTGGCGGCTATCAGCCTGAAAACTCAGGAGAGCCAAACGAGGACTGGAGATGGCTTACAGGAGAACCATTTTCCTACACGAACTGGCAGGGCGAAGAGCCAAACAACGCAGGTGCAGGAGTTACCGGAGATGGACAACAAGATATGCTGTGGATGTATGGTGATGCGGCCAGCCATGGTGGGGAGTGGGACGATGTGTGGGGATGGTATCAAGAATACATGGGTTCCACCATTGGTTATGTCGTTGAGTATGGCTCCGAACCACCAATTCCACCAATAACCCCTATCTTCACCTCTCAACAAGGAATTGGCTCTGAATTCTGGGTTGACATTCAGGCAGGGGATGCAAATAACACTGTTTCCAACCTCTTTGGCGTCTCTTTCAAACTTAACTATGATACCACCCTGCTTGATGTGGTCACACCGTACAATACTAATATCACCTCGGGCGATATGCTTGGCTCTGATACCGTGTTTATTCAGAGCGTTGATGAGGCAGCAGGGGTGGTAAGCATTGGTATTAGTCGCAAAGGTAGTCAAGCTGGTGTCTCAGGCTATGGTAATGTGGCAAAGGTAAGGTTCAGGGTAAGCTCACAGGCTATTGGCTCAAGCACAGGCAGCTTTAGCATCACCAATGTTACAGCCATTAATAGCAGCTATGGCTCAATTACCCTGATACCAAAGTCCGCAAGGATTCATATCGTTCAGAGATTGGCTGTACCGGGGCTAATATTCCCTGGTGATAATGCCCTTGCCAATCAGGTAGACTTGAACTATGAGTGGACAGCGGTTACAGATGCAGGGTGTTACAGGTTTGAATTAGATAACAATTCAGATTTTTCGTCACCTAAGATTGCAGCCACAACAACCTCAACAGTGTACAATCCAACATCACTTTACGGCCCATCAGCAAGCAGCCTGCCGGATGACAGGTATTACTGGCGGGTAAAGGCTTGCGGGACAGGGTATGCAGACAGCAGTTGGAGTGATGCAAGGTGCGTTCGGGTAACCACGGTTGTTCTTAATCCACAGATTCCAGCAACCATAACCACGGGCAGTGCGTTTGTGGTAGATGTGCGGGTTGGAAGTGATACGAGGGTAGCACATACCTATCCGGCAAATGACCTGTTTGCTGTGTCATTCTCATTGTTTTATGAGCGTACAGACATCCTGAATGTTGCCACCCCAACGGCAACAACGGTTGAGGCAGGGGATTTTCTTGGCACAAACACGGTGCTGCTGTGGAATGTTATCGAGGATAACGGCGATGGCAGAGGCAGGGTTGACATTGCTATTTCACGAAAGGCAGGTAATCCTGGTGTTACAGGGTACGGCTCATTGGCAAGTGTAAAATTCACATCCGTTGGCACGGCTACTGGTGTAAAATTCCAAACAAGCGATGTAGGACACCATATCAGTGCGTACAATTCACTTGGTGAACCAGTAGACATTGCTGGTTGGACAAATACCATGGATATTCAGCCGCAACCAGAAATAATGCAAGTATGGCCAGGTGATACAAACAATGACGGCAGTGTCAATGAACAGGACATATTCCCCTTAGCTATCTACTGGAATACAATCGGCAGCGTGAGACCTGATGCATCCATGATGTGGACAGGTCAGCCAATGCTCTTTCCCTGGACACCAGCCATAGCCACCTATGCTGACAGCAATGGTGATGGTGTGGTAAATAGCATGGATATTATGGCAGTTGGCATAAACTGGGGTGCTACACATACAGTGAGCAACGGCGGCAGTCATGCACCAGCATTATTGGCAACTGAGATTGACCATGCCAAATACCTTGAGGCATATCGGGCAATGTACAAGATGTTAGAGGAAAATGGCGTAAATATTGCAGGTGCCCCTGAATTAAAGCAGGAACTTGTCGCAGTAATCAAAAAGGGTGTAATTGAGCAGGAAGCCAAGGTAATGCCGTCAGAATCAATCTTGCTGCAAAACTATCCCAACCCATTCAACCCGGAGTGCTGGATACCGTTTGAGCTTTCTGAAAAGGCGAATGTGGTGATAAGGATATACAATATATCCGGACAGCTTGTAAAGACACTGGATCTTGGTGAACTGCCTGCCGGTGCCTACACAACTCAATCACGGGCAGCATACTGGAATGGAAGAAACGAAGCAGGTGATGAGATAGCATCTGGCGTGTATTTCTATCAGATGCAGGCAGGAAATAAGGTTATGACGAAACGAGCGGTGGTGCTGAAGTAGGGACAGACCTATGTGTCTGCCCTCATAAAGGGGCAATCGCTCTGATAATAAGGGCAACCACGGGGGGTTGCCCCTACGAAAGCAAACAATGAATGGTTATCATGGTAGGGGCAGGTTCCAAACCTGCCCTTGCAACTTGCAAATGGTTGCAATCGTTTCCTATGGATAAGGGGCGGGTTTGGAACCCGCCCCTACGAAATGGATGGCAAATAGATAAAATGGAGGTGCATAATGCAAAACAAAATGTGGTTATGTGCGATTATTCTTGCAGTTACAGCCGGGATATGTGAGGCAAGGAAGGATACAGCGGCTGAGTTTCTTACCTTTGGTGTTGGGGCAAGGGCTGCTGGCATGGGTGAGGCATTTGTGGCTGTGGCAGATGACTCAACGGCTGCTTATTGGAATCCAGCAGGGTTGGTGAATCAGTGTAAGGGGATAAATGCTATGCATAATAACCTCTACCCTGATGTATCTGATGATATGTTCTATGATGGTATCACATATGCTTGTCCTGTTGACCATGATTCAGCCATTGGTGTTGGCGCGGCATATCTTAATCTGGGCAAGCATCCTATCACGGGTCTTAATCCTGCTACCGGAGAGTCTGAGACTGTGGGAAATTTTCAGGCAAGCGATATGGCTGTTACCATGTCCTATGCCAGAACCCTGTTGCGTGATTCAGGGTTGTCTGCCGGGATAAGCATGAAGTATGTTTCGAGCAAATATTATTATGTCCATGCCAAGACTTATGCCGCTGATTTTGGGGTTATTTATCGCCCTGGGGAAACAAAAAAGCTCAGACTTGGAGCCGTATTAAAGGACTGGGGCTCAAAGATTCAATATATGGATCATTATCAGGCGGATGCACTGCCAACTACCTTAAAGGTTGGAGCAGCCTATCAGATTACAGATCATGTTCTATTTGCCGCTGATATTATCAAGCCGCTATATGATAAGTTTACCGGTGTGAACCTTGGGGTTGAAACGGCATTAACAAATAATCTCGTTGGCCGTGTTGGTTGGGTCAATAAAGAGAAAGGCTGTCACGGCTTAACCTATGGTGCAGGGATAATGTTTAATAAATGGCAATTAGACTTTGCAAACTTTCCAACAGGTGCTCTGGGCAAAACAAACCGGGTGTCTGTGGGGATGAAATATTAGGGAACGAATTAAAAATTATGAATTATGAATTATGAATTCAGGAGTCAGAAGTCAGGAGGAAGAAGGAAGAATTCAGGCATGTAGGGGCAGACCTGTGTGTCTGCCCTGTGTGTGCCTTGATAAACGGACAACCACAAGGGTTTGTCCCTACGAAGGCAAGCAATATGAATACCCACCAACATACGAGGAGGTCAAACCGATGAAACGACAATTGCTATTGATAATCACAACGATACTTGTTGGTATGCCAAGCATAATACGAGCCACATCCATCACGCCAGCGGATTTTTCTGCCTTTGCCATAACCATTGGCTTTGATACATACCCGGATGGTACAGCCATACCGGGCATCATTGTGCCGCCATTTTCAGGGATGGTTACCAACCCTAACGCAATTATTGACTTTGGCTATGCCGAGTCAGGGGTGATATTTTCATCACCGGGCGGCGGGGTGGCGGCTGTTGGACAGGATACAAGCGGTCAGCTGAACGCCATCTCCTCACCCAATGTGGTTGTGGCTATGACATCCGCATCTGAGTATTCTGCCAGTGCACCCATCTACATTGATTTTGTGTGCTCGATTACCGGGATGCCGAGCTTTACCACCATGGTTGGTGCGTATGCAAGGGATGTGGATACCCAGCCAGTACCGTTTGTTGCCTATGATGCTGCTGGTGTGCAATTGGGGCAGGCATTCTTCCCTGTTGTCGGTAATGGCGGAATCTCCTTTGCTGGATTGACCTTTGGCGGGGCAGCCATTGCCAGGGTAGAAATCAACGCAGCAGGTGTTGATAGCATTGGCATTGATAATCTGAGGTTTGAGCCGGTAGGAACACCAGTGGGGACAGTAGTCCCTGAGCCGTCAACGATTATCCTGCTTGGGACAGGGTTGCTTGGTATGGTGAGGATGAGAAGGCGGTGTATGCTCAAATAAATGCGACCTGTGCAATTAGAAACAAGGAATTATATCCGCAGATTACGCAGATTTCGCAGATTACAGACAATTGCCCAGAGGGACTGCTGCCCACGCCAGTCGTGGTGGCAATCATGGTAGGGGCAATTCATGAATTGCCCCTACAACCCCGCCCACGCTGGCAAGAGTATCCATCAGATTTTTCTTCCACATTTCATCTGTAATCTGTGAAATCTGCGTAATCTGCGGATTAAATCTTCAATAAGTGGTGAAGACATGTCCAGAACAATAGCTGTGATGATATTTATTATTGGATTTACCTGCCAGTCAATTGCCGGCACCAACCTCCTGCAGAATCCTGACTTTGAGTCAGGCAGATTTAACGGCTGGCAAATTGAGGGTACTGCCGCAAGCGGTGTGGCTCAAACCAGCACACCATTGCCGCAGGCATACTTCCAGCCGTCTCAGGTAACTGCTCATTCCGGGGATTATGCAGCATTTAACCTGACTGCCAACTTCAAGAAGATTGGCTCGATATTTTCTCAAAGCATTGATGTTTTACCTGATACCAATTATGAGGTTGGATTCTGGGCATTGCATGGACATCCAACCCAGCAGGTAAAGATATACCCGCAAGTAATGGTTGACAACAAGCCCATTGGCAGCCTGACCATAACCGGCGGCAAGGGATATGGCACATCCACGGCTGATTTTCAGCAGGTCAAGGGTGAATTTGTCACCGGGCATGAGCAGCAAAGGGTGCGGGTGAGTTTTGTCTTAAATGCCGGCGGTCTTGCATTATGCGGCATGAGCTATGATGACTTTTTTGTGGTATGCAGCAAGCCAGTGCTGAATATCAGCCCAACTTCCGGTATTCCCGGCACACTTGTCTGCCTTTCCGGCTGGAACTTTCAACCCGGAGAGCAGGTGAACTTTAAGCCGGGTACCAGCAGCATCATGACCAATGAAAATGGTGCGTTCGCTGCCACGATTACTATCCCTCAACACCCTTCCGGCACGCTGACCTTCACAGCCACAGGGGTAACCTCTAACAGGGTTGCCCGGCTATTGTTCAATATCATCCCTCGCGGAGATTATGGCGATGCCCCAAACAGCAACGAATACCCCATGAACACAGGCTATTTCTGCAAACCAGATGATTTTACCAACCCCTGTTTTTTGACATATCAGGCAAACTTTCCCATAATATTTCATAGGGTTGCGGGTGAGGAATGCCTTGGCAAGTCTGTCAGCCTTGAGGCAGGTATTAATGATACGGCATACGATGAGGATGGTGTGCCCAATATTGAGCCATACAAGGGCAGGGCAGATCAGGATAGCGACGATGGGCTGGTTTTGCCCGTGGATTTGACCCCGGGTGCAACCAATACCGTACAATTCAGCGTGTCTGTGTTACCCTTGTCCCCGAATGGCTTGCGGTATGTCAACATCCTGTTTGACTGGAATCAGGATGGGGTATGGTCAGGTGATGAATGGGCAGTCAGGAACCAAGTGGTAAATATCTTGCCTGGTGAAACAGGGGTGATTACATCCACACCATTTCTATCTGGTACAAATACTGGCGGCTGCTGGATGAGGATGGTGCTTACAAGAACACCAGTAACCGCCACAGCATGGGATGGAGGGAGCCCCTCTGGCGGAGGGAGCCCTTCTGGCGGAGGAAGCTCCTCTGGCAAAGGGAACCTCTCTGGCAGCAGCGGTGAGTTTGAATATGGCGAGACCGAGGATTACCTGCTCAACATTTCCCCTAAATGCGATCTGTGGGTACGATGTGACGCCCCGGACCAGGTTCAATTGGGACAGGTAATCACCTGTCGGCTTGAGTATGGCAATCAGGGACAGGCATTGGCCAGCAAGGTATTGATGACCATGAATATTCCTCAAGGCTTGACATATCTGGATGATACAACAGGGGCAAGGGTTGTGGAAAATAACAGTTGCCTGTCATGGCAGATTGGCAAACTCTATCCATGTCAGCAAGGCTTAATTGAGGTAAGCCTCAGGCTTGACCCATGGGCAGGTGAGGATAGCCGATTGATTGGTACAGCCGAAATTAGCAGTGAGTTGATGGATGCTGAGCCTGACAATAATAGGGCTGCCTGGGGCATGAGGATGGTTTCAATGACAGGCAGGGGTGAAATCTCAGGCAAGGTAGTTGATTCATCGGGTGAAGAGCCAATACCCTCAGCATTGATAAGGGTTATGCAGGTTGAACCATATCGGCTGGCTGATACAGCGATTACCAATGCTGATGGTGAATATGCCGTTACCGGGTTGACAGATGGGACATACACCATTGCTGCTGAATTGATAGGATATAGCACCCGATGCTATCAGGGAATGGTGGTGATACAGGATAACAGCTGCCTCGTGAGTGGTGTTGATATTTCCCTGCTGCCCATGTTGGATGATGGGCTGATTGCCTTTGAGGGATTGGATGAAGGCATCTATTTGATGATGCTAAGTGGTAGCAACAATCATCTATTAACCCACGGCTCTGCACCCTGTCTATCGCCTGATGGGGAAAGGGTGGTGTTTGTCCGTAAAGGCAATGTGTGGATTATTAATACTGATGGCAGGGATGAGAGGCAGTTTACCTCATCAGGATATGCCAGATCACCGTCGTTTGCACCCGATAGCAAGCAGGTTGTGTTCTGCGAAGGGGACGCAATATGTATGATAAATATTGACGCTACAGGGTATCGTCAATTGGTGCAGGGCAAGGTATCATTTCCGGCATTTTCACATGATAATACTGGGATTGTATTTTGCATAGATGGCGATGTGTATCTCAGAGACAGGTCTGAGACCTGTCTCTACATGGACACAAACGGACAGGGGTTGCACAGGCTCACCAATACTCCGGAGATTGAATATGCCCCGACGATTTCACCTGATGGGGCAAGGGTGATGTTTACCAGATGTGATGATTCTGGTAAAACAGGGGTGTGGACAATGAGCCGTGAGTGGGGTCAGGCACGGATAGTGGCAGATAACAGCTTTGATGGCAGGTTCTCACCCGATGGCATGCAGGTGGTGTTTGTTGGCAATGAACACTCGCTTTATGTTACAGGAAGGGATGGCGGGCAAAGGAAAAGGATCACTGCTGACAATCAGGCAGCCATGCATCCCTCATGGGGCTGCTCACCCGTGCCGATTAAACTACATGCCTGGCCAGGGGATACAAACAATGATGGTGTGGTGAATGAGCGAGATATTTTCCCTATTGCAGAATGGTGGAATAAAACAGGGATTGCCCGGGACAGCACCATAAGATGGCAGGCACAATCAGCCATTCCATGGGATGAGGCAGCTGCAACCTATGCCGATGCCAATGGCGACGGCAGGGTAAGTGTCCACGATGTCTTGCCGATTGGTATGAACTGGGGCAAGAGCCATCCAATAACAGGGGTCAGGGAAGGCAGGCAAGCCCCGGGATTATGCCCTGAAAATATTGACCATACAAAATACATGGAGGCATACAAGGCAATGGATGATATGCTGAGCAATGCAGCACAATTGCCGGAAGTGCTTCTCTTTGATGCAGCAGGTATGCTTGAACTCAGGCGAGCCCTGCATGGATTCATAGAAACCGGAGAAAAACCTCTGCCGAAAATACAGCCGCAGAAGATATGTGAGACCAATCTGCTTCAAAATTATCCCAACCCATTTAACCCGGAATGCTGGATACCGTTTGAGCTTTCTGAGAAGGCAAATGTGATTATCAGGATATACAATATATCCGGACAGTTGGTAAAAATCATTGATATGGGTGAGCTACCTGCTGGTGCTTATACAACCCAATCACGAGCTGCATACTGGAACGGAAGGAACGAGGATGGCGATGAGATAGCCTCCGGGGTGTACTTTTATCAGATGCGGGCAGGGGGGAAGGTTATGACAAGACGGGCAGTGGTGTTAAAGTAGGGGCAGGTTCCAAACCTGCCACTGCTAATGGATAGCAGGAGTCAGAATGAGAACACATGCTTGGTTAACAGGCTGTTACGGAATAAGAATTTGGAACGAGAAGCATATAGCATATTGTGCCAATCTCATCAACAGGTACTATATATGGTATGGTGTTGTCACTGATTATCAGTTCCGTAACAGCCTGTTGAGTTATACTACTGAAACTCCGACATAAGGACAGTAATTCTAAATAGGTCATAACACTTACTCTACCAAGGGGTTGGGAATAATCTCAATATATTTTCCAAAAAGTTATATAGAATGCATTCCCTTGTAATGTATGCAATCATATATGT
>JAHIZN010000302.1 GCA_018814245.1 bacterium | reverse complement strand
GTGCTCGTTCATACATCCCTTTTTTATGATAACCCTCAGCCTTGCGATAATCACTTAATCCGCCAAAATTCGTTGTAAAAGACACCTGCTGCATACTATCCAGATCCTTCATCCCGGCAAAGCTGTAATCAATAAGAAATCCCTTTGTATTTATGCCAAACCCAAGATTAACCGTTGACTGGTCGTAACCAATCTTGTATCCAGCCCTTAAGGCTATCAGCTTCTTAATCAGGAATTCACCACCCAGCTTGAAGCCGGCTTTTAAGCCTGCAGCAGGCTTTTCATAATCAGCACAAAGGGTCAAGCAATCATTCTGTCTCAAGGCACATCCAACCTTAATTGTTACGGGTAATGGATGTTCAACGCTTTTATATTTTATTGGAGTACCCACAATATTTTTGGCTGCAAGCCCTATGCAGAGCCTGTCATTTACAGGACGAATAAGCAGCCCCATGTCAACAGCATAGGCAGCAGCATTATAATCTTCTGCCAATGTTGAACTTATCGCCTTCAAATTCCATCCCATACTTAAAGACGAACCAACAACAAGGCTGTAAGAAAACATGGCGATAGAATCTTTTTGAGCAGAAAGCGATCTTGATTCCTTGAATGAACCATTCGAATTAAGCATATTAATATCCATCTTGCCGCCATCAAACATAGCCATGCTTAACCCAATCGTACTTTTCCTGAAGGGATAAACAACACCCGCAAAACCATAATGACTATCTGAAAGCCCGGTTAGATACATGGTGCTGAATTCTGGCTGGATGAGAAAGGTTAATCCAGCAGGATTGGAATGCAGGGCATTAATATCATCAGACAGCCCAATAAATGTTTCCCCCATCCCTGCTGGTCTGGCACCCATCAGCCCATCAAGGGGAATCAAAATAGACTCGCCCGCTCCTCCTGCTGCATAAGCATTGCCATACAGCAATAAAGCAAGCACCCCTGCCGCAATCAAATGCCTCCATAAATTAGTAATTACTGTGTTTGTTTTCATTTTAAGCCTCCTTGTATATAATTTCAGATGTGTAATAAAGGAGAAATGGGGAAAATGGAGAAGTGGGGAAGATTAATAGGAGTCAGAATTCAGGAGTCAGAATATTCTTAATTCTGTCCTTCTGTATTCTCCCCAATTCTCCTTTTTCTCCATTTCTCCTTATCTTACACATTTTCTGAATCTCGTTCTACTCCACTACTGCCACCTTCTTTATTTTCTTAAACCCGCCAGCCTTTATCTGGATCAGGTAAATCCCGCTGGCTACAATTCAGTTGTTATCATTTCTACCGTTCCATGTCTTCGTATATATGCCGGCATATTGATAGCTATCCACTAAGGTTTTAACCAAGCTGCCCTGAAAATCATAGATCATAATACTTACATCAGTGTTTTCAGTCAGTTCATATTTAATGGTCACCCCTTCATTCTTTGTCGGGTTAAACAGATTGTTGTAAAGTGTAAACCTTTCACCCGTGGAAGCTGCAAAATCTATCGGTGAATAGCAATTAGTAACAAGATTCCCTGCCGCATCCTTGATAGTAATTTCAATTACTATCTTCGAGGAGAGTGGATAATTCCTTGCCAGCTCACCTGAATCTATTATTACACTGATATTTCCCGCAGCATAAATATTTGTATTATATATCTTTCCCTGCGACAAAATGTTTCCTCGTTGATCTTTTATGGTTATTTGAGCTAAGGTTGCCCCTTTCTCGGTTTTTCCAGTCAGTGTAACCTTTCCGCTTTTTATTTGCGGTTCATCTGGTGGCAAACTAATTGTCGGTACAGGAGCAATGGAAAAATTCACCGTTGTAGTCGCATTTTCAGTAATCACCACACCCTGATCAATCCTACCGTATCCGCTTCCGCTGGCTGTAACCCGCACAGTACAGCTTCCAGCAGGAACAAGCAGGCAATAGCCTCCATTTGTGTCTGTTGTTGTGGCAAACCGCATCTTTTCACCGTTGAATACCTCAACCATTGCACCAATTATTGCCTTGCTGTCAGTTGATCTGGTTATTTTGCCGGAAAGATAGCCTGTTGAATAAGCCTTGAATTTCTGGATGCGATGGTTGTCCGTATCTGCAACAAACACATTGCCAGAGGTATCTACTGCTACACCCTTAGGATAGTCAAACTGCCCATTTCCTGAACCATAACTGCCCCATTTGGTGATGAGCGTGCCGTCAGGGGCAAACTTCTGGATGCGATTGTTGCTGTAATCTGCAACAAACACATTACCAGAGGTATCTACTGCTACACCATAAGGACCGCTAAACTGCCCATCCCCTGAACCATTACTGCCCCATTTGGTGATGAATGTGTCGTCAGGGGCAAACTTCTGGATGCGATGATTGTTCAAGTCTGTAACAAACACATTACCAGAGGTATCTACTGCTACACCAAAAGGATATCTAAACTGCCCATCCCCTGAACCACTACTACCCCATTTGGTGATAAATGTGCCGTCAGGGGCAAACCTCTGGATACGATGGTTGTCGGTATCTGCAACAAACACATTGCCAGAGGTATCTACTGCTACACCCTTAGGATAGTCAAACTGCCCATTTCCTGAACCATAACTGCCCCATTTGGTGATGAGCGTGCCGTCAGGGGCAAACTTCTGGATGCGATTGTTGC
>JAHIZN010000040.1 GCA_018814245.1 bacterium | reverse complement strand
TATTTAAGGAACTTTTTACCTCTAAGTTTGGATAGGTCAATTTATATTCTATTCTTGCCCCTATCTGTTTCTTACCCTTTATGGTCAGGTATCCTGTCTGAAATAATAATGCCGCCGGTTCTATAAAATCTACATCAAATGCCCCTATTAATTCCTCACCTGCCCTTATCTCCTCAAACTCGGGTATGTAATACTTCCTCTCCTTTAATAGCTTCATTAAAAATGTCGGACTACCGGTCTCAAACCAGTAATTCTTATACTCTTTGCCATAGCTACCCAAAAATAATAAAATGTCAAAAGGGTTATATACCTTTTCACCAAGCCAGGAGTATCCATTATACCACAATCTCACCTTGTCTAAATCTACATCTACTAAGTATTCCTTAAATACTGTCTCTAAATCATTCTGGGTATAGCCGCAGATTGTTGCATATCTTTCATCTAATGTTATATCCATTAGATTGTTCAGCCCTGAAAATAAAGATACCTTGGAAAATTTAGATACCCCTGTCAGCATCACAAATTTGATATAGGCATCGGTTGACTTAAGAACAGAATATAGATTTTTAAGTTCTTCCCGCATCTGTTGAGCAATTTCCGGAGTTTCTATGTTATCTAATATTGGCTTATCATATTCGTCTATGAGTACTACTACCCTCTCTTTATATTTTAATGCTGCCTTCATTATTAATTCATTAAAACAACCTGCTATCGTCTTGAATCCACACTTAATCCCTAATTTTTCTTGATTAATTTCTAAAATTTCCCGTATTCTTTTGTTTAATTCCACCCTTTCTTTCGGTATCCCTGCCCCAAAATCTATCTTTATCACCGGATGTTTTTGACTAAAATCCCATTTATCCTCTATCCATAAACCCTTAAATAATTCATCCCTACCCTCAAACAGATCCTTTATCGTGTCTATTAATAATGACTTACCAAATCTTCTCGGACGGGATAGAAAGAAGTATTTTCCACTATTTATAAGTTCATATATTATTCTTGTTTTGTCTACATAACAATAATTCTCGTTAATTATTTCACTAAATGTCTGAATCCCTATTGGTAATTTTTTCATCATTATACCTCATCTAAAACAAAAATTGCACAATTAACACACAAAAGGAGAATATAGTATCACAAAACTTTTTCGAATAGTATTTTATAATTATCCACAACCACACAGCTCGAAATGTTTTGCCCTAATTAGATTCCCAAAATAGCCAATGACTCCTGAATAATACTATCCATCGAGGTAAATTGAGGTTTATAATTGATGTCTTCAGCCTTTCTGCTATTTGAATAGTAGTTATTCTTGATCCCTGTAACCGCGGAAATCTTTATACTCTCTTTAACTGTACACTTGAGTCCATATTGAGATACAAAGTAATCAAGTATCTCGAACTTTGCCACTGGTTTGAAACTATAAACATCGAACACATAGTTAATAAAAAACTTGTTTATACATGATTTTATTAACAACATAAGGTCTTTCGGATGGATATAATCCCTTACTATATTATCTGGAGTCGTAACAAACTCTTTTCTTTTCTTTACACAAGAAATGATTTCTGCTAGCAAAAAACATGACTTAAGGTCAATGAATCTACTGAAATAACCAAAAACCCTCAGATCTACAATATTCAAATCTCTCAAAGCACGGTGCTTCGCCTCAGAATTGAGCTTGGCAATTCCATAATAATCAGCTTCAGTAATATGGTTTATATCCCATCTCGAACAAGTTGATTCATCTACTGGAGCACTGAAATCCGTTCCATATACAGCGCCACTGCTAAAATTTATGTAAAGCGTATCAGGATGATCGTTAATGTAATCAATCACAAGGTTATCAAATTGCTCGGTCAATCTAAAATATGATGAAACCCTCTCCTTGAAGTCCGAGGAACTACTTATGCCTATACAATTAATGATAACATCATATTTCTCTTTGTTTAGTTTATCAAAACTCCTTAAATGGATTCCCTTTTCACATTGGATGCTTCTGAGAAAATCCTGAACACTCTCTATTGAACGGGCAAAGAGGAAGAGCTCATAATTTCCTTCCTGATTAAAATTATAAATCAATCCCTTTGCAATATGACTGGTGGCACCAAGGATGGCAATTTTCATATTATTTATGCACCTCTTTTCCATCCGCCAGTTCAATCAGCATTTCTTTTCGAAGCTCTTCCTTTTCTATAAAAGGAGACATATCTTCTATCGGATAATTAACTACCAGCTTTGGATTGACACAGGTCATCTGATCCAACTTGACTTCAACAAAAGCAGGACCATCACCAGCAATTGCCAATTTTATAATCTCTTCAGCATCCTTAAAATTATCAATGATATAACTGATAAAACCATATGCTTCTGCTATTTTAGTCAAATTTGGACAACCATAACCAATTACCGTAGACTGTTGACGACCGCCGAAATACATATCCTGAAATTGCCGCACCATACCAAGACAATTATTATTCATAATGAAAATCTTCACCTGTAAATTATGGTTTACTATTGTATCAAGATCCTGAATATTGACCTGAATCCCTCCGTCGCCAGAGATAACGATGACCCTTTTATTAGGCGATGCTTTTGCAGCTCCAATGGCTGCAGGAAGGGAAAACCCCATGGACCCCATACCGCCGGAAATTAACATCCGTTGTCCCTCTTTGAGATGAAAAGATTGTGCTGCCCACATCTGGTTTTGCCCTACATCAAGACATATAATGTCTCCTATACCACAATGTACTGAGAGAAATTCCATGAAACGGTTTGGTTCTATGGCACCAAACTTAGTCTCCATGGAATAAGTTGGATATTTTGTTCGGTAGCCTTCAATGACCCTATACCATGACGAAAGATCTTGCTTCGTATATTCCTCCAGATTCTTATTAAGTGTGTCCAGAAAAGTCTTAACATTGCAATTGATTGCTATATCCACCTGCACTTTTGCGTTCAATTCATTGGAGTCAATATCAACATGAACCTTTTTTGCTGCACGAGCAAAGGTATTGGGCATAGTCCCAGTCTGCCGTGAGTCAAGTCGTGAACCCAAAATTAAGAGAAAATCGCTATTAGCCACGATAAAATTGCTATAACGATTGCCATATGCTCCAATCATACCGAAAAAAGCCGTTTCATCATGAGGTATTATATCCAGCCCCATTAGTGAGGTAACTACAGGTATGCCTGTCTTATCCACAAGATATTGCAATTCCATTGAAGCACCGGCAGTTCTGACTCCACCTCCAACAAGAATAACTGGTCTTTTGGCTATTGCAATGAGTTTCACCACCTCATCCATTTGCTGATCATTGCACATTGGAATCTTATGCCTTTTTCTGAACTCCTCGCTATCATAGAAGCTTTCAAGCTTTTCTGGATCTATCATTGCTCGTTGAATGTTCATAGGTATGTCAAGGAGCACCGGACCAGGTCTACCATTTTGAGCAAGATATACCGCTTTTTCCAAATAGTATCGAATCTTTTCTGCATCTACTATGATTTTGGCATATTTTGTGAGAGGCTTGGCAACACTAATTATATCGGTCTCCTGAAAACCTATCTGGCGTAAGGGCTTGTCAAACTTGTATTCATATGTATTGACCTGTCCGGTGATAAACATGCACGGTACTGAATCAAAATAACAGCTTCCAATGCCAGTCAACAAATTCAAGGCACCAGGACCGCTAGTGGCCATAGATACGCCCAGTTTGCCATTAATCCGGGCATAACCTTCAGCAGCAAACGCACCAGCCTGCTCATGATGCATAGATACGCATTGAATATCGTGACGATCATATGTTGAATCTATTAAATGTGTAATTGCACCCCCAATAAATTCAAATATATGAGAAACGCCTTGTCCTACGATAAAATCTATGACATAATCAGATAGTTTCATTACGCTTTCTTCTCAATATCACCAGTCATTTAACTCACCATTTCCCAATCAAATTTAACAATATTCCTTTCTTCCTTAGAAAACTCAATACCAACCAAATAAACATCCCTATTTAACCCTGAATACTTTTCATAATATCTTTTGCTTTTTATCTGCTCTAATGCCGTATTTTGTCCGCTCTCACCCTCTACCACCTTAAACTCAAATATTATTACTACCTTATCGGTTTTTATTGCCATATCTATCCTGCCGCGATTGGTTGATTCTTCTACCTCTAAATCATATCCAAGTGAAGCAAATACAGCATAAAATATTGAGGCATAATAGCCTGCGTATTTATCTAATTCATTCTTCATATACCATTCATATGGTATGGCGGCAAAAAG
>JAHIZN010000301.1 GCA_018814245.1 bacterium | reverse complement strand
TACTGTTGCTTTCAATCTCTTGCGAATTGCCACAGGATATTGAGCAGTTACCTTTCTTGACTATTTTCTGGTTAAGTTAATATTTAACAATCCAAACTTTATGGTAAAATACTGCTTTAGCATGAAGTTGGATTGAAAATAATTATAAGCAAGAATCATGCCAAATCATTCCGAACAGTATTGGGACAAGCCCTGCTAAAATTCTCTGTGCCTCCAATATCCAGGTCTTTGGCGTAAATGCATAAGAGCAAATACTCGAATTCTATCCCTCTCGTATCGGTAGACAATTGCAAAAGGAAAACGATGCAAAAGAAAACGCCGAGTTCCCTCGTAATAAGGTGACCATGTGTTTGGATACTGGCTAATGAGATTGACAGCATGTTCAACTTCACCTAAAAATTCTGTCCCAAGTCCCTTCGCCTGTTCTTCATACCATACCCGAGCATTCTCCAATTCATCGTAAACTTCAGGGTGAAGTTCAATTTGCAGCAACGGCATTTCTCCTTAATTGATCTCGAACTACCTCCCATGGAATACAGACCACATCTCCCTTGTCCGCCTCTACAATTCGTCGTCGTATCTCTTCCTGCCATGCAATCTCGACATCTAAATCTGCTGCTGTATCTAAACTTGAGATAAGTCGTTCTGCGATAACAGCACGCTCCTTCGATGGCGTCTGTAAAACCTGTGCTATTATTTCCTCGACAGCCGTATCCATTTTTGCCTCCATCTGCCAATTAGTTGTATCACTATCATCTTGGTAGTCGCAGGCTTTATGCCTGCGGAACTAACTCCACTCCTTGCTGCTCCTCTCTCCTTACACCCACTTGCACAATCCCATCTCATGCTTATGCAAAAGCTCTGGATGACAGGGAATAATGCGGACAGATATAGTATATCGACCACTATCACTTGGATGAAATTTGGACTGGTAACGATATTCCCCTACCTCTGCAATCTGTACCGCAGGTGCTCTCTCTGTCTGCATTCTGCATTCTGCATTCTGACTCCTGCATTCTGTATTCTGCATTTCGCATTTCACATTTTGCATTTCACATTCAGCAGTCTCCATAACCACCAGATGTATATGCCCTTCATTATCCTTAACATAAAGCTCAACCATTACATCCCTTGGTTGAATATTCCCAAGATACACAAGTACCGCAATGGGTTTTGATCTGCCAAATATTATAGAAGAATCGTCCCCATCTGCCATAGATAATCTGACATCCTTCCAGTTATCAATAATATTCCTTTTCCATGCAGCCAATTCTCTGGCAATGGCATGACTATCCACGAATCTCCTTTTACCTGAATCAGAGGCTTTGATATAACACTTGCGGGTATATTCCCGAACCATTCTATCTGTATTAAATACAGGTACTATGGTTTTTATAGACTCCTTTGACATCTGTATCCATTCAGGGGAATAACCCTTTTCCTCTTGTTTGTAATAAAGGGGAACGATTTCTTCCTCAAGCAGGAAGTACAGGGAGTTACTGTCCTCTACATCTTGCTTTTCCGCATCATCATACTCCCGTTCATCCCCAATTGCCCAACCATTTCCTTCTCTGTAGCCTTCAGCCCACCAGCCATCTAAGATGCTAAGGTTAATGCCGCCATTTACAGCAACCTTTTGCCCGCTTGTACCGCTGGCTTCATACGGCCGCCTTGGTGTATTCAGCCAGACATCTACGCCTGAGACAAGGCATCGGGCAATATTGATATCATAATTCTCTAATAAAACAATCCGTTTGCGAAATTCAGGCATTTGAGAGATATTATATATCTGACGAATAACATCCTGACCAGGGTGATCAGCTGGATGCGACTTACCGGCAAAAACAATCTGAACAGGTCTGTCAGGGGCATTAACAATTCTTTTTAGCCGCTCTAAATCCCTGAAGATAAGGTTTGCTCGTTTATAGGTAGCAAATCGTCTGGCAAATCCAATGGTTAGTATGTCAGGGTCAAGAATACTTTCTATGTTCTTAATCTCGGTTGTGGACGCCACATTTCTAATGCGTTGTTTCTTTAAGTTGGCTCGAATAACCTCAATCATCTTGCGTTTGATATCCTGCCGCACGCCCCAGTAAATATCGTCAGGGGTATCATGGATCTTTTGCCAGAACTCAGGCTTGGACAAATTGCTTCGCCACTCCTGTCCAAGATATTGATCAAAAAAGTCTGCCATGGGTGGGGTAATCCATGTAAAGGTATGGATGCCATTGGTGATGTAGATAATTGGATTCTCTTCTGCAGGAATATCTGGCCAGAGATGTTCCCAGAGTTTACTGGTTATCTGCCCATGCAGCAGGCTAACCGCATTAGTATAATGGGCAATCCGAAAGGCTAATCGTGTCAGATTAAACCCCTTGCTTGGTGTCTCTTCGGCTCCAAGCCCCATAAATTCATCACGGCTTAAACCAACCTCTTCCCAGTAATGCCGAAAATAACGATCCTTCATCTCAAGCGGAAAAACATCATGCCCTGCTGGTACAGGGGTATGGGTAGTAAAGACTGTTTTGGCACGAACCACCTCCAGTGCCTCGTGGAAGTTTAACCCATTGTTTTTAACCTGGTTACGAATGCGTTCCAATCCCATGAACACAGAATGTCCCTCGTTCATATGCCACACAGTTGGCTTTATGCCCATTGTCTGAAGTGCTTGCACACCACCTATGCCCAGAACTATTTCCTGACAGATACGCATATCCAGATTGCCGCCATAAAGTTGATATGTTATCAACCGATCATTTTCATTGTTCAGGGTTGTATCTGTATCAAGCAGGTAAAGGGATATCCTGCCTATCCTTGCCTCCCAGATATTTACATATACCTTACGCCCAGCAATATCTACGGCTATGATTAGAGGTTTTTCATCCTTATACACACGGCAAATGGGCATTTCCTCAAATTCATTATCAATATATTCAGCAATTTGATTGCCATGGCCATCTAATTTCTGTGAAAAGTAGCCATGTCGATAAAGTAAGCCTACAGCTATAAATGGAAGCCCAAGGTCACTTGCCGCCTTGCAATGATCACCGGACAATATGCCCAGCCCACCGGAATAGATTCCCAATGACTCATGCAAACCATATTCAGCTGAGAAATAGGCAATAGTCTCATTCCTTCCCCCAAATCGATGATCATACCATGTATCTGTTTCAGAAAGATAATGATCAAAGGCAGCCATAATCTTATTGTATTCTGAAAGATAGGTTCTATCCCTGCTTGCCCTTTCTAATTTATGCTGGCTTACCTCTTTCAGGAATTTAATGGGATTATGTCCAGTCTTTTTCCAGAGATCACGATCAATGGATGAAAAAAGCAATAAGGCATCCGGGTTCCATGAAAACCAGAGATTAAAAGCTATCTCATTGAGTCGGGCAATTCGTTGCGGCACAATAGGTTGAACAAATAATTCCATTGTTTTTGGCATTTTTCCTCCGTTTTTTTGACAGGATTAGTATCCTGCTACTGTCGTGTCAATTTTAATTTGACGCATAACCATTCGTAGGAACATCCCTGCCAGAGGTACTCTCCTCTTGTGGGTGTCCGTTTTTGTGGTTCTATGCTTGTAATTGTGCATTTACACGGACAGAGCCTGCCCCTGCAAATGCACTTATCCTTACCCACAAGTCCAACCACCATTAATTCAACAATTGACAATTGCTGAATTAATGAATTGTTGAATTATTAATCATTTTGCGACACATGCTTCGTAACTGCTCAATATTCTATGGCAATTCCGACCAAAAGGCGACCACAAGGGTCGCAGCTACAAATATCCTCGACGGCTGTAGCTGCAGGGCTTGTCCCTGCTTATTTAAGTTATTCTGGGACACCACTCAATCTTTGTGGCTTGCAAAATCCACAGGTTATTGAGCAATTACCATGCTTCTGTTGTTTTGCAGCATTTCCCATCAGAATTCTGTCCACAAAAATGTG
>JAHIZN010000300.1 GCA_018814245.1 bacterium | reverse complement strand
TAATTCTTCTTTTCTCCATTTCCCCATTTTCTCCACTTCTCCTTCATTACACATCTGAATAGTTATGGTTTTTGACTGATTCGAAATGTGTATGAAATAACAATAGCTGAGTAGTTACCAATTATTAATCGACTTTTCAATCTCGTTTACAGAGGAAGAAATTCAAAGGGTGTAAATTCTAAGATACCTTCGCTATATCGCTCTCAATTATTTTCCCTAAGATATTTACACTCTTTGTGGCTCTTTCCCTTCTCGTTGCAATTACCTTTAATATGCTGTGCCAATCTTATTGTCAACTTAATTAATGGATTGCCTATATACATACTATTTCGACACTGTTTTATTGCTAACTTAAATTGAAGAAAATTATGATTCGTCTGAAGCAGCACAGAAGTGGGCTGAGAATCCACCATTACAAACAAAAACAGGGTGTTGTGCTATGATAAATAAAACATTACTTATCCTAATATCAATCATATTACTTTATTCAGAGATTGCTTTGGCAAGAAATGTGGAAGGTATTCCTATTACCGGAATTATCCTTGAGCAATTGAAGATGCTTGACCGGGGGATAGAAAAAACAAGAAAATCTGTTGCTATCAGCAACAATAAAGAAATCATCCAGATGTTCAATGTGTGTTGTAATACCCGGGACATGATCTCTGCTTTAATAAAGGATGAAAAGTTTAATAAGGCAACCCTTGATCAAATAATTGAGACTCAAAAAGAAACAAGAAATATAAGAAAATTAATCGAGCAAGAAACATTTATCAAAAAAAAAATAGAAGAGGTAGAAAAGAATTTAAGTGAAAAGGCTTGCCTGATATCCTCAAGCAATAACAAGAAGGCTAATGAATTGCTTATTAATGCATCAAAAAATATGTTTTTAGCGGAAGAATCGATTAAAGACAACAATATAATTTTTGCTAATCAATACTTGAATGCATCTATACGCTTGCTTCAAACAGCTGTCTCATTTGCCAATGGCAGAGATAAAATAGAAGATGAGATTGAACATCTCCAATATATGCTTAAAAAAGCAAAAAAAATTGTTCAGATAAGTAAAAAAGAAGAAGCAATATCTATGGTTGATGAAGCAAAGAAATTAGTTGAAAAAACAGTCAGAATGATGATCACTTATCGTGATGAAGATTATGAAAAAATATCAGAACAGATAAATCTTTCTACAAAACTCATCAATAGGGCAATCCGTTTTTCTGGAGTAAATATCTCTGAGAGTATACGAGTGGATATAGAACAGCTGTTTGCCATATTAAATGAGACAAATAAAATGATTGTTCGGGGTAATAATCCAAATGCAAGGATATTTATGGATAAGGCAGTGAAAATGGCTCAAGAGGCGAAAAAGGCTATTTCTTCCAAAGACTGGAAAACAGCTGAGGAATATATAAATTCTTCTTATAAATTAACGAAAACAGCATCTAATGCAATAAAGTAATAATTATTCAGGTGCAAGAATACAGGAGTCTGAATTCAGAATTCTGGAGTCAGAATCCAGCATCCAGACAGCGACCACAATGGCCGCAGCTGCAAGTTTTTCACAAATAGCTGTAGCTGCAGGGCTTGTCCCTGCCTCTGATTGTCAACACAACTAATATTTAGCCCAATTCAGACACCACCGATTTTTCTTGACAATACATAATAAGACATGATATTATATAATTGGTTTTGTAGTCAGATAGTCTGGACTCCTAAACTATAAGACTACAAGACTATTTTGCAGGAGGTAATGAGATGCTGGGATTTTTACTCAATTTTATTAAACCCAAATGGAAGCATTCAAATCCAAAGGTTCGGGAAAAGGAACGCACATGCCAGTAGCAAGTGCAACATTATTTACAGAAGAAGAGCCCAAAGGGTGTAATCCATTAATACAATCCTTGTCAGATTCTTCTCATTTGCAATCACCTTAGTTACTACTCGCAATTCTTGGGAGATAGGGAGATAGAGAATAGAGAGATAGGGGGATAATGGAGAAAAGGGAAACACCCCTGATGTTTACACCCTTTATGATTCTTCTCCTTCCTGTTGCACTTGCTACTGGCTAACAAGAAGAAAAAAAGGTGGGTTATTGGAAATAATGAAACG
>JAHIZN010000449.1 GCA_018814245.1 bacterium | reverse complement strand
GATAATTTAATTTATTTATAACATAATCTAATAGATTTGTCAAGTAAAAAATTGAAAAAAATTTAATTTTTTACTTGACAAACAATAAAAAGATTACTATACTATAGTTATATCGCTTATGCATAACTAAAAGGAGAGTTATTTATCATGGATTTTAAGGATTTTCTCTTATCAAAACAACATATTGCTGATAAAAAAATCCCATATTACCTGCATTGGATAACTCAATACCATGAATTCTGCAATAAACATAAGGCTAATGAATCTGAATCTGATTCACTTAAACAATATTTGCACTACTTGGAAAAAGAACATGAATCATGGCAGGTATTGCAGGCACAGGAGGCAATTCGACTCTATAATTACTTCAAGAACATAGAGAATTTGAAAGAAATCCAAAACAACCCTTCCTTATCTTCATCTCAAAGCTGGCAAGGGATTGAAGAGGAAACAGTAAAAGCTCTCAGACTTCGACATCGATCGTATCAAACTGAAAAAAGTTATATTGGTTGGTTAAGAGGTTTCTCTTCTTATTTAACTTATAAAAAACCTGATACTGTAACTCAGGATGATTTGAAGAATTTCCTTACCTATTTAGCTATTGAAAGAAAGGTTTCAATATCAACACAGAAGCAGGCTTTTAACGCAATTCTTTTTCTCTTTCGCAATGTATTGGATAAAGAAATTAAAGGACTTGATGACGCTATTCGTTCAAGGATCTCGCAGAGATTGCCTGTTGTTCTTGCCAGACAGGAAATACTTAAGATTTTTGCACACTTAGAGGGAATCCACCGCTTAATGGCGGGTGTTATTTACGGCGGAGGACTACGACTTCAGGAATGTCTTATGTTACGAGTAAAGGATATTGATTTTGAACGAGGTTGCCTTACAATTCGTTCAGGAAAAGGAGATAAAGACAGACAAACTTTGTTGCCAGAGAGATTAAAAGACAAACTTCAAGAGCACCTTGATTCTATACATGCTGTATATCAAAAAGACAGAAAAAACAATATTGAAGGTGTTTGGTTGCCACAAGCTCTGGAAAGAAAATATCCAAATGCCAGTAAAGAATGGGGATGGTTCTGGGTTTTTCCCTCATATAAATTATCTGTAGAGCCTGAAACAAAGATAATTCGCCGGCATCATTTATATCCATCTACTATTCAAAAAGCCTTTCAAAATGCAGTGAAAAAGGCTGATATAACAAAAAATGCGACTATTCATACCTTAAGACATAGTTTTGCAACCCACTTATTAGAAAACGGGTATGATATAAGAACTGTACAAGAACTTTTAGGACATTCTAATCTTCAGACTACCATGATATATACGCATATCGCTCAAAAAAATATGCTTGGAGTAAAGAGTCCTATGGATTTTTCATGATTGACTATTACTCGAGGAGCTGTTACGGAATAGGAATTCGACACGAGAAGCATACAGCATGTTGTGCTAATCTCATAAACAGACACTATATATGGTATGATGTTGACGCTAATTATCCGTTCCGTAACAGCCTGTTGATCAGGACATCAAGAAAAGTCGCTTAATAATTGAATGAAAAATTACGATTCACGGTGAAATAATTAACAGTTGACATGACACTCCCCATTACAACATATCTGCCGGATCCATATCCATAATAATATCCACACTATTTGGCAGGGATAATTCATGAATGCTTTTTATCGCCAATTTACGCATTTGATGTAATTTTGAGGACTTAAGAAGGATATGCCAGCGATAGTATTCCTTTATTTTAGATAGAGAACAGACAGCTGGACCAAGGATAATTATAGCACTATTTGGATTATTCATCCTGAGCTGATTTGTGATCATCGATGAGATTTGACAGGATTGATCCTGATTTTTGCTGCGAATAAGGATGTTCATCAGATGGGTAAATGGCGGATATTGCAGCTGCTGCCTGAACTCTATCTCCTGATTGTAAAATCCCAGATAATTATGATCTATTGCAGCCTGAATACTGTAATGTTGTGGGGAATTTGTCTGAATAATCACCTCACCATGTATTTGTCCCCTGCCTGCCCTGCCTGCTACCTGAGTCAGCAGGCTAAAGGTTTTTTCACAGCTTCTGAAATCAGGCATGTTCAATCCAATATCGCTTGAGACCACACCAACTAATGTAACATTTGGAAAGTCATGCCCCTTAGCAATCATTTGTGTGCCGACTAAGATATCCAGCTCCCCTGCCCTAACTCTATTTAATATGTGTTCATGTGACCCTTTTGCTGAGGTTGTATCCACATCCATACGGGCTATCCTTGCCTCTGGAAATAATCGGTGGATCTCTTCAGTTACCTTTTGTGTGCCTATGCCGGAATATCTGATATCCTCACCATGACAATCAGGACATGATTGTGGGGCAGGCTGATGATAATCACAATAATGACACTTGAGCCTCTTATCAGTGAGGTGATAGGTCAGGGTAATCTCGCAATCAGGGCATTTCATGATAAGCCCGCAACCCCTGCATTGAATAAATGGGGCAAATCCACGGCGGTTAAGAAAGATGATTGTTTGTTGGTTATTCTCAATCCTTTGAGCAATAGCTTGCTGCAGCCTGCTGCTAAACATCTCTTTTTCTTCTTTCATGTCTATTATCTCTACCTGAGGCATTGGTCTTTCATCTATGCGGGCAGGAAGGGACAAATAATGATACTTTCCTGTCTGGGCGTTGTAAAAAGATTCTAAGGATGGGGTAGCACTGCCAAGAATAATTGTGGCATTATTATGCTTTGCCCGCATTACTGCTACATCACGGGCATGGTACCTTGGATTGCTGTCAAACTGTTTATAAGAAGACTCATGCTCTTCATCAACAATTATCAACCCAAGCCTGTCAAGTGGAGCAAAAACAGCAGAACGAGCCCCAACAACAATCTCTGCCTCTTTTTTTAGCACCCTTTGCCATTCATCGTATCTTTCGCCATCAGAAAGCCTGCTGTGTAATACAGCAACCCTCTGTCCAAATCGAGAAACAAATCTTTCTACTGTCTGCTGGGTCAGGGATATTTCCGGAATAAGTACAAGGCTTGTTTTATCAATGGATAGTGCCTGCTCAATCGCCTGAAGATAAACCTCTGTCTTCCCACTCCCGGTTACGCCATGAAGCAAAAAAACACCAAATTCCTCTGCCTTAATGCTTGCAGATATTTCAGATGAGGATTTGGTCTGATGTAGTGTAGGAATGGGTGGGCTTGATTTTGAAATGGTGTGGTGTTTATATGGACTCCGATATTCTTGTTTGAAAGAAATATTCAGGATATCCTTGTTGATTAATGTATTTATTGGGGATTGACTTACACCCGTTTGTGCGATAAGCTCGCTTAACGGCATATCTCCTGCAGCCGCTAAGACCTGCATCACCTTAGCCTGTGCCTTGGATAATTTCAACCCTTCACGAGGAAGTCCCTCTATTAGTTGATCATTAATGGATGGTTGCTCGCCGATTGCCGACTGCACCACTTTTGGTTGCTCCTTGAGGCTGACTATTTTCACATTCTTTGTCTGCATCTGCGGCTTGTAAGGAACAGCACAACCCAATGTCTCTCCCAAGCTTGAAATGTAATAAGTAGATACCCATTGAGCAAGCTGCATCAATTCCAGGGTAATAACAACCTGTTCATCTACACAAGCAATAATATCCTTTAGTCGATAATTTCCCTTGTGTTGCCCAGATATACCGACAATATAGCCGACCATCTGTCTTTTTTTTCCAAATGGTGCCGTAACCCTCTTGCCAACAGCTACCTTATCTCTTAAACTGTCAGGCACTGTATATGTAAATGTTTTGTCAATAGACAGATTAAATACGATATCAAGAAACATTTTTTAATTATCACCATCCTTATATGTACTTATCCTTACCCACAAGCTCAACCATCATTCAGAAATTGACAATTGACAATTGAAAATTGAAAATTGCTGAATTAACGAATTGTTGAATTATTAATCATTTTGCGATACATACTTCTGTTACTTTGCAGCATTTTCCGTCAGAATTCTGTCCCCAAAAGATGTGGGTAAGGATAAGTATATGTAAAGGGCAGGTCCCAAACAACCCCATAAATTGGGTTACTACAAGCTCACTATCCCCTCATACATTCCCAATACACCTCTTGCAAGGGCACATTTTCCTTGACAGCAATCCTGCGGCATTCCTCGTATTCAGGGATAACCCTCCTCTTATCTCCAATAGCTGTCTCCTTTGCCTTTAATATGCCATATTTTGTATGTATCTCTACTGATTGGCGGGGTAGCTTTTTTCGTGCTACGGGATGAATACGGATACCAATCGTGGTTGTCTGAGAAAAGATAAGGGATACCAATCTATCCACATCTTCATGATGGCTGATTACACTCAAAAGAATCCCTATCCTGCCTTTTTTTCCATGAATTGGGATAAGCCAGACATCGATTGCCCCTTGTTTCATCAGCTCTTCTATCAGATAATCGTGTATCTCCGGGTTCATATCATCAATATTGGTTTCAAGCAGGGTAACAGCATCATGCTCATAAATATCCGGGAATGCAGCTCTATTCTCTTCGCGTCTCCGCGTCTCCGCGTGAGTAGCAATATCCTGTTCGTAAATATTCATCTCATTTTCATCTTTCTTGTCAGCAGCCTCACCAACAAAGACCCGCAAGAGGTTTGGAATGGTTGTTTCATGACCCCCTGCACCATAACCAATCCATTGCACCTGCATTTGGGGCAGGTGTTCAACACATAGCCCAAGCGTAGTAATTATAGCAGCACCCGTTGGGGTAGTTAATTCCCTGTCTGTCCCAGGGACAGAATATACAGGAAAGTTTTTGATCAGTTCAGCTGTTGCCGGTGCAGGAACAGGCAATATCCCATGTTCACAAGATACACTTCCAGAGCCAAGGTTTAATGCAGATGAGTATATCTTCTCTACCCCAAGCTTGTCAATACATATCACTGCACCAACAACATCAACAAGGGTATCCTTATCCCCCAGCTCATGAAAATGAACCCTATCCGAAGGAATATTATGCACAAATGCCTCTGCCTGAACCAGTCTCTCTATTATCTGACAGGACACAGCCTTTATCTTTTCGCTCAAGCTGCTCTTATTAATAATCTCAAACATCCTTGTCGGGGCAAGCCTTTCCTTATCCACGCCAACAAGTGCCCTTAATCCCTGCAACCCACCCTTTGTAACCCTTGTAGTCTTGAGTGAATAGGTTATGTCCATTTTGGATAATTCCTGATTTAACCATTGAATGTCTACCCCTGCATCAATCAATGCCCCCAGAATCATATCACCGCTTATACCGGAAAAACAATCAAAATAAATTATTCTCAATGTAAAATACCTCCTGCCTGTTCATATTTATCTAATTTTGCAACTATTCGGTAGCCACAGATTCACAGATTGTAGCTACTCAGCTGATCTCTTTGAAAGCCACAGATTCACAGATTAAAAAATTATTCGTAACTATTCAGGTAATAAAAAGGTGATAAGGAGATGAAGGAGATAGGGAGATAATAGATTATTGGTAAATATTTGAGTATCAAGTTATCCCCAGCTGGCAGAGGTAGGGTGGTGAATATCTTATTAACATTACACAAACAAGGCAGAAACCCAATGCTTTGATCTTACCCATCCCCTTTATCTCCTCTATCTCCGTATCCCCCTTCTTACACTACCTGAATAGTTACAACAGAT
>JAHIZN010000299.1 GCA_018814245.1 bacterium | reverse complement strand
CATTACCTTTTAATCTTCTGGAATTGCCACAGAATATTGAGCAGTTACAATAAATTTCAAGTTTTTCTCTGCGCCTCTGCGCCTCTGCGGTTAGCTGAACTGTTATCATAATTCTTTAATCTGTGTAATCTGTGTAATCTGTGGATTATCTCTGTAATTAAGATTTATCCGCAGATTACGCAGATTACGCAGATTGTCAGAAAGATAGAGAAGAAAAATCTGAAAGGCACTGTAGTAGTGTATGTTGGGGACATTCAATGCGTAGGGGCAGGACCCCTGTGCCTGTCCTTCCTCGTGCCTGCCCTCTGTCTCTGACGACGAAGCAAGCATAGTTAGCGCTTGAATGCGGCTTGGTATCAGTTGTTGAATTTGTTTTGTAAATTCTTTAATCTGCGGTAATCTGCGAAATCTGCGGATATATATTTCCTGTTTCTAATTGTACAGGTCAAAAATTTAAGGAGAGATTAGAATTATGAAAAAAATATGGGGACTTATATTAATTTTGGGAATGGTGTTTGTGTCTTTATGCCAGGTCGCACAGGCTGCTGAAGGTTCGGTTACGGTTTATAATGCCTTTGGAGGCTTTGAAGGAACATATACCACTATTCAGGCAGGGATAGATGCGTGTCCTGATGGAGGGACGGTAATTGTTGCAGATGGGACTTATACTGGGACAGGGAATAAGGATTTGAAATGGAGTAGAAAGCATATTACGGTTCGGGCTGCGAATGAAGCGGCAAACTGTATTATTGACTGCGAGAATTCAGGAAATGGGTTTTATAGCATGGGTCAGAATAGCAGCGATATTATAAATGGCTTTACGATAAGGAATGGAAAAGCTGACTACGGCGGCGGGATTTGTTGCAAATTCTCCTCACCAACGATTATCAACTGTACCATTAGTAACAACTTTTCTAACTTCGGCGGTGGCGGGATTTATTGCTTCTACTCCTCACCAACGATTATTAACTGCATCATCAGTGGCAACTCGTCTAATAACAGCGGCGGTGGGATTTCTTGCTTCGGCTCCTCGCCGACGATTATCAACTGCACCATCAGTAATAACTTGTCTAGGTACTTCGGCGGCGGAATTTCTTGTGAATCCTCCTCGCCAACAGTAATCAATAGTATACTCTGGGGTGATACTCCAAATGAAATCAGTTTAGTCAATAACTGTTCACTAAACATTACCTATTCTGATATCCAAGGTAGTTGGGCAGGGAAAGATAACATCAATGCTAACCCATTGTTTGTTGGTAATGGTGATTATCATCTTCAACCTACCTCTTCTTGCGTAGACAAAGGCTCAAACACATCCACAGCAATCTCAGGTAAAGACAAAAACGGTAAGTTTCGCATACTAAACGGCATAGTTGATATGGGTGCGTATGAGTCAACCCCACCTGTACAATACGGCACTCTTTCCATTACTTCCACCCCATCAGGTACCGGCATCTTCCTTGATGGAACAGACAAGGGCACTATTACCCCAGCCATCTTAGCAGGCATTACCCCTGGCACACATACCATTAAACTGACTAAGCCCGGCTGCCATGACTGGTCTTGTTCAGTAACAGTAACCGCTGGAGCAACTACACCTGTTATTGCTACACTGACCCTGATTACTGGCAGTATCTCAGTTAGCTCTGTCCCGACAGGTGCCGGCATCTTCCTTGATGGAACAGACAAGGGATCTATTACCCCAGCCATCTTAGCAGGCATTACCCTTGGTACGCATACCATCAAGCTGACCATGCCCGGCTGCTATGACTGGTCTATCTCAGCAACAGTAACCGCTGGAGCAACTACACCTGTTATTGCTACACTGACTCTGATTACCGGCAGTATCTCAGTTAGCTCTGTTCCATCAGGTGCCAGCATCTTGCTTGATGGAGCAACCCAAAGTGCCATTACCCCAGCTATCTTGACCAGCATTACACTTGGCACACATACCATCAAGCTGACCAAGCCCGGCTGCTATGACTGGTCTGGCTCAGTAATAGTAACCGCTGGAGCAGCTACACCTATTATTGCTACCATGACCCTGATTACAAGCAGTATCTCAGTTGCTTCCACCCCATCAGGAGCTAAAATCTACCTTGACAGCACTGATACCGGCTCTGTGACTACTCAGGTATTTACTAACATCTCACCAGGAGCACATACTATTAAGCTTGCCTTATCTGGTTATCAGGACTGGTATGGGATGGTAACGGTTAGTGCTGGTTCAACTGCCTATGTTTATGCTACTTTGACAGAGGTTGGCACTTATGGAACTGATATGGTCTTTACGACCATTCGGACAGGAATAATAGGAGATGGTACTTCTTTTGCTTATAATGGCATCCCCTTTGAGGCTGGAGGCATAGGCAAACCTATTCTAAGTGTTCGACATTGTGGAGATGGTGAATTTGTACCAATAGGAACTATAAATCTATCTGGATACACTGTAGACAAGATTCACATTATAGAATGCGGTGCTTTTGCAGATAATGTTCCAAATGGTGTTGTAGTTGGACAGATCAAAGTCCATTATGCGGATGGTTCATCAACTACATTGAACTTAATAATGGGTGTAAATATTGCAGAATGGTCATACGACAGACCAGAAGGACAACCATACCTGCAACACACAAAGATATCTCCAACATATTCTTGGTGGACAAGTTGTGATTCTAATTCCAATTACTGGGGGCACGGTTTTCATGTCTTGATAGACACCGAAGAGAAACCACTCGACTATTTGGAACTGATTTTGGATCCAAGGTCATATACTAATCAACAATCCTATGGTTACACAGCTGCAGACTGGTTTAAAATTGACATAATTGCCGTAACCTTACAGACTGTGGCTGGCTCAGTCACTGTCCATAATGCCTCTGGAGTTTTTGTAGGAACATATACCACCATTCAGGCAGGTGTGAATGCCTGTCCAACAGGTGGCACAGTTTCGGTTGCTGCCGGGACTTATACGGAGGCGGTTTATACCAACAAAAGGATTGCCTTGGTTGGAGCGGGAAGCGATACAACCACGATTACTGCTTCTGGGCTTGGCGGTACAAACACAGTTACATTTGAGGGCAATGCTACCAACAATGCATCTATGTCTGGGTTCAGGATAATCGGGACAACAGGATCGAATGGCAGTGGGATATACTGTAATAATGGTTCTCCTGCCATTAGCCACAACACCATATCAGGGAATAGTGGGCATGGCATTTATTGCTCTTCCTCCTCCCCAACCATCACCAACAACATCATATCAGGGAATAACAACGGCATCTACTGCGAATCCTCCTCCTCCCCCACTATCACCAACAACACCCTATCAGGAAATGTCCATGGCATCTGCTGCCACTGCTCCTCCCCAACTATCACCAACAATATCATATCAGAGAATAGTAGCTATGGCATCTACTGCAACTCCTCCTCTCCATTAATTAACTATAACGATGTCTGGGGCAATAGTGGAGATAATTACTATGGCTGTTCTGCTGGTACAAACGACATCTCTGTCAATCCCCAATTCATCGCAGGAGGCGACTTTCACCTTCAATCTTCCTCCCCTTGCATAAACTCAGGCACAAACACCGCCCCATCCATCCCCTCAACCGACAAAGATAGCAATCCTCGCATAGCAAACGGCACAGTTGATATGGGAGCTTATGAATTCCAAGGCATCTCAACCCACCAAGAGGGGCGGATCTATTATTTGTCAAATAGGTATATAGAGATAGCCATAAATCATGATATCGGCAGGTTCACGATAGGCGCAAAAGAGGGCGATCCTGACAATTCCAATGATAATAACAAAAAGTTGATGTATGCTCATCCATATCCAGAAACATCGTTTTCCACAATAAAGATTGATGATAGCACCTATATCTATGGCGATAACACAGGAATATTCACACTGTATCCAACAATACAGAATGATTCAATTGTATCTACATGGAAGAAGGACGACCTTCTTATAACCCAGACCCTTGCCATAGTCAAGAATGTCATAACTAAACGGGAGGATGTCGTCAAGATAAACTACTCCTTATTCAATCAAAGCCAACAAACTCATAATGTTGGCGTAAGGGTGATGCTGGATACGATGTTGGACGATAATGATGGTGCACCGATAAATATACCCGGCTCAGACTATGTTGCGTATGAAAGGGAGTTTGGAGCATCAAATATGCCGCAGTATTGGCAGGCAATAAATGGAGATGTGGGGAGCCCAACATTCACTGCCCAGGGAACACTAATTGGATTTGGAGCCACCACGCCAAATAGATTCGTCACTGCTTATTGGAGAGGTATCACGAATACACAATGGGACTATTCGGTAAGCACAGAAAAGCTTGTTACCGGTGATAGTTCTGTAGGTATCTGGTGGAATCCTGTCCCGATTCTTCCCTTAACAGAAAGGGATGTCTCAACCCTGTATGGAATAGGAGGGGGTGCTGCCTCTTCTGGGACATTTTCGTCATACTTGACCTCACCTGCATTTTTAGAAATACAGGAAGGCAGATATGCTCCAAACCCATTTGAGATGAATTTTATTATTCAAAATACAAGTAATTCAGAAGCAAAAGATGTGCAGGCAGAAATTAAGCTGCCTGCTGGATTGGTTCTTTATCAGGGAGAGGCTGCAATTAAAGATATTGGCACCATCTTAGTTGGTGAACAGAAGCAGGTAACATGGAAAATCTTTGCTGATGGTTTAGCTTGGGGGACATTAACCTTTGTGGTAGAAGTCCGTTCATCCAATGCCGGGTCAAAATCATTGAATAGAGATATCTGCATCCCTCAACCTGTTTATATAGTTACCCCACCCCTCTCCATCACCTCCTCCCCCTCCGGTGCCAAAATCTACCTTGACAGCACTGATACCGGCTCTGTGACTACTCAGGTATTTACTAACATCTCACCAGGAACACATACCATTAAGCTAACCTTATCTGGCTATCAAGACTGGTATGGAACAGCAACGGTTACTGCCGGTTCAGATACCTATGTTTATGCTACGCTGACACCTGTCAGTACGCTTACAACAACACTTGCAGTCTTTCCTGAGATTAAGACTGCTATTTTGGGAGATGCATTTACCCTGCAAATAAACCTATCAGATGTTCCTGATTTTGATTCTGTCGGTGTTTATCTTTCCTTTGATTCACAGGCATTAGAGGTAATAAGCCTTACTCAAGGTGCATTCCCTGCAGGTGGAAGCCCAATTATTTCCCAATTTAACAATGACAGAGGCACAATTGATTATGCGGTGGGATTAACCTCGGGTACGGCTAAAGGAACAGGCACAGTATTAACTATTCTCTTTAATCCAAAGGCACAAGGGACTACAACCCTTAATATTGACTTTATATCACCCAGAAAGGCGGAGATTCTTAATGGTATAAATCCTATTCCCTTTAATCATAGGAATGGAACAATAGCCGTAAGGATTAATAAGCCGCCTGTGGCTATTATTTCTGGTCATGAGCATTCAATAATGGTAGATGATTTGGTAACATTAACCGGGATTAAAAGCTATGACCCTGATGGTAGCCTTATAAGTTATTATTGGAGACAAATTGCTGGTCATCAAATTACTCTGGCTAATCCGACTACAGGAACCATTACCTTTATCCCGGTACAAGCTGGAAATTACGCTTTTGAATTGACAGTAACTGATAATATGGGGGCTTATGGCTCTGCTGCTGCAACTGTTATGGTAACTGATACCCTGCTTACTATCTCGCCAGCCAATATTGAAATTGGTATAGAAAATAATTTTAATCTTGATATTGTGCTGAGAAAGGCTAAAGAATTTGATTCCGCAGGTGTTTATCTTTCTTTTGACCCGAATATATTGGAGGTTACAGGACTTACACAAGGATCATTCCCACAAGATGGCAGTGTGATTATTTCCCAATTTAACAATGACATCGGCACAATTGATTATGCTGTGGGATTAACCTCGGGTACTACTCAAGGCACAGGGACAGTGCTTACTATTGGTTTTAAGGCAAAGGCAATCATGGGAACAACAACCTTAAACCTTAATTTCGATTCGCCAAGAAATACCGACATTCTCAAAGAGACTGAGTCACTATCTTTTACTGCAACCGGAGGAAAGATTATTATATTCCCTTGCGGCAGTTTAGATGGATATGTGCTATTTGATATTCCAAGACAAAATCCTCATGCCGGCATAGAGATATGTATTGCTGGAACTGAGTTAAGGGCTGTTACAACGGATACTGGTTACTTTTTAATCAATAATATTCCTCCAATGACCTATCCGCAGGTATTTACTTATGCTCCGGGTGCATCTTTCGGATACTGGGGTAGCGTGACCATAACTGCGGGAACAAAAACTACACTTTCTACCCTTACCCTCTTAAATGCCGATGCTAATGGAGATTGTATGGTAAGTCTGAAAGATTTTGGCTGCTTGAAAAGGGCATTCCTAAAGACAAATACAGGCTCGCGTTGGTATGATTCAGATTACCATAAAAGGGATGGGTATGTAAACTCTGATTTTAATGGAGATGATGCGATTAGCCTGAAGGACTTTGGCTATCTTAAATCAAACTTCCTCCATACTACTACTCTATATCGGTCTCCTTTGTTTGCGGTATCATTAATAAGTGATGGTGAGTCTGCCATTCTTAAGGCAGTACCTGAAAAGAGGGAAGTGATAACAGGTGCTGAATTCGATATAAATATTAATCTACTCCATGCACCTACCCTTGACTCAGTTGGTGCTTATCTTTCCTTTGACCCACAGGCATTAGAGGTAATAAGCCTTACTCAAGGGGCATTCCCTGCGGGCGGCAGTCCACTTATTTCCCAATTTAACAATGAAAGCGGCACAATTGATTATGCTGTGGGATTAACCTCGGGCACTACACAAGGCACAGGAACAGTACTTACTATTAAATTCAAGGCAAAAGGGACTGGCACAACAGTTCTGAATTTTGATTTTGCTCCACCGAGGGATACTGAGATACTCAATTGTACAACGACTGTTCCTTTATCTACTCAAATAGGTACGATTACTGGTACACCTGATACAATTGCACCTACATTTACTGTTACGGTTAGCCCTGACCCATCTGGTATAGGGACATTGACCATAATTGTAACCCCT
>JAHIZN010000039.1 GCA_018814245.1 bacterium | reverse complement strand
CCTGCGAATGCAGGGGGTGACAGAGGTGCTGCCTCCCCTGTTTCTGCCCCACCAATAAGCGACCACAAGAGGAGAGCACCTCTGGCAGGTCGCAGCTACAAAGATTCCTACACACAACAATCGATCACATCGTAGCTGCAGGGTGCCAGGGGTGCTACCCCCTTGTCCCTGCTTAACGGACACCCACAAGAGGAGAGCCTCTCTGGCAGGGATGTCCCTACAAATGGTTATACGACAAGTTAAAGTTGACACGACAGCAGTCTAATAGTCCAGACTACAAGACTAACAAACTATCCGACTACTTCTTCTTCCTCATCATTTGATATCCATGTGCGAAGAGCTAATGCAATTTGCTCAGCCTGCTCATGACCATAAAGAATTGGCTCTTCCTGAGCCCTGGTTGGCATTGCAGGCATTTCCTTTACCTTTAAGCTTGGCCACTCTTCCTCTTCTTTAACCTCGCCCGGGATAATCATAGGCATAGTATATTCTATTTCTTTATCAATAAAAAAATAGGCTAACTGAGGCACCTGTGTCTTTAATATTACTCCAAGCATTAGTGACAAGCAAAAAAAGCTGCAAAATGTAAGTATTGCCCGTCCAAGAACAATCAATAATACCTCAGGTCCCTGCATACCCCCAATAAATTTCATACAGGTAAGCCCACCCATAAAAAGAGCTGCAAAGAATGAAATAATCAGACTTGTAATAATAACAATCCGCATTGGTCATATCCTTCGTAATCGTTCAGCCGAAAGCTTAAGTAGTGAAAGGCTAAAGCCTAAACTCCAACCATATTCTTGAATCTCGAATTGCGAATTTCGAATTGCGAATCTGAAGAAATGGAACAGATTCGCAATTTACAATTCACAATTCGAGATTCTGCTCTGTTTCTTCAGATTCGCGATTCGCGATTCGCGATTCGCAATTCGAGGCTGATAGCTGACCACTTACTCACAATTGTACCACATTTTTTTGTGATTCGCAAGAAAAAGATTGGTCTGACAAGTCAGACTGGTCAGACTAATCAGACTTAAATCCCTGAAACAGTCGGCTAAAAAAGCCTTTATCTTTATGATTTTCTTCTGGAATTTCTGCTAATTTATTTCTGATATGGGAAATACAGTTTGCTGCATTAGAATTTGGATAAGTAACAAAAAATGGGGTTTGCTCGCTCACCGCTTTTCTAACTAAAGCATCTTCCATGATATATCCCAGCCTTTCTATCTTCAGCCCAAGAAATTGTTCAGCAATATTTACTATTTTATCAGAAACCTTTTTCCCTTCAAGAATATTCTGAATACGATTAACAACCAATCCTACCTTAATATTCTCATTTTTAGCAACTATAGCCTTGATCATACCATAGGCATCGGTAATAGCCGTTGGCTCAGGTGTGGTTATCAAAACAACCTCATCAGCAGCCAAAACAAAGGAAAGCACATTATCAGACAATCCTGCAGATGTATCAATAAATATCAGATCAAACAACGGCAACAAGGAATCTAAACTTTCGATAAACTCATTTCTTTTTTTTGTCCCCATATTTGCTACCTTAGTTACTCCAACTGCACCGGTAATTACCTTTATTCCACATGGCCCATGAGCAATCACCTCAAGAATATCCTTCTCCCCTGAGATTACATGGGAAAGATTATATTTTGGCGGCGGGATAAGCCCTGTAATAATATTTACATTGGAAAGCCCAAGGTCTGCATCCATTATCAACACCCTTTGCCCTAACATGGAAAAGGAAATGGCAAGATTTGAGGCTAAATTGGTTTTTCCTACCCCACCCTTGCCGCTGGTTATGGTTATTATCTTACACTTAGAATTATCCTGTACAGCTACCTGCTGTTGTTTCTGACGAACTAATTCTCTGAGCTTTTCTGCCTGATCAGCCATAAATACACCTCGGAATAGAATTATGAATTATGAATTATGAATTATAGAGAAAGAAGAGATAGCAATTCCCTAACTCGGACAAGCCGAAACCAAAAGGGATGTGTAGGGATTTCTGATTCCCCTCTTGGGAGGGGTTAGGGGTGGGTCCTCCTTCTGAAGAAGGAACAACACATCCCCTGTTAATTGCCAACTGCCCTTTCTGTATTCTACCTGCCTATCTTCCCATTCAAGAAGAGAAAACCCACCCCTAACCCCTCCCAAGAGGGGAATATGGCGTAGGGGCAGACCTTGAGTGTCTGCCCTGATACCTCGTAGGGGCAGACCTTGAGTGTCTGCCCTGATACCTCGTAGGGGCAGACCTGTGTGTCTGCCCT
>JAHIZN010000298.1 GCA_018814245.1 bacterium | reverse complement strand
TCCTTCTTGTTCCAATTCTTGTGCTATTGCCAGCATCAGGTGAGCATCATCCATTGTGCTTAACCTTGAAAGCATATGCCTTGCCCGCTCATCAAGATTAAGTCCTGAAAGCAGCCGTTTATCTACCTTGCCAATAAATATTATTTCTTCTACATGTTGCTGATGAAGTGTATCAATAATCTGTGAAACATCACCCAGTCCAAGTCTTATTGTCCCTTCAGGAAGTAAGGGATTTTTCACCACACTTATGACTATCGGGTCATTACCGCTTGCCATTATCTCTTCAATAGTTATGATTGGAAGCTCTCCTGCTCCAGCAATCACCCCTATCCTTTTTTTAATCATTTAACAGCTCTCCTTAGCCAGTGCAATTGAGTGAATAGTTAATAGTGTCGTGTCAATCTTGAAATGACGGATGCGATTGTAGTCCTCTGCTTGATTGGCTGCTCAAACAACGGACAACCACAAGAGGGTAGGGGCATGTCAACTGTTAATTGTCGCATAGTTAATTATGTATGGACAGGGTGACAGAGGTGCTGCCCCCTTGTCCCTGCCACCAATAAGCGACCACAAGGATCGCAGCTACAAAGATTCCCATACACAACAATCGATCACATCGTAGCTGCAGGGCTTGTCCCTGCTTAACGGACAACCACAAGAGGGTAGGGGCAATTCATGAATTGCCCCTACAGCACGCAAGATAGGTGACAGGTTTGTCCCTGCATCCTAACTATCCGACAATTGAGAGTTGACGCGATAATAGTACCCTATCTCAAAAAATAAATAATCACAATTACCACAACTATCCAGAGCAGAATAGCCGATAATAATGGTTTATCACGCATGATGTCTGATTCAGGGCTTCCCCCTCCACCCTTTTGATGAACAAGATAGAGGTACCTGAATATTCCGTAGAGTACAAAGGGAATCGTCAAGGGAAGATATGGGGTACAAAGTTTTGCCTGAACCTCTGGAGAAAAGGCATAAAGGGAATAAGCAATAATGGTTGAGCCTGTAATTGCTGAGATCATCTCATCTATAAATGCGGGTGTATATTCCCGAAGAATTGCCCGATGGGAGGTGGCGTGAGATTCTAAGAGAACCAGTTCATGTCGTCTCTTTCCAAGTCCAAGAAATAACGCTAACAGCATGGTACAAATAACTAACCATGGTGATATTTCCATGCCGGCAACTATTGCCCCTGCTACAGCTCGCAGCACAAAACCAAAGGATAGTGTTAAAACATCAATAATAACTATATGCTTAAAGAAAAAGGAATATCCCAGGGTAAGGAGAAGGTAAGCTGAAGATACTATCCCAAATTCTATTCTTAAAATAAAAGCACTACTCAGCGATAAAATGATAATTAATATAGCTGAACTCATTGCGAATAAAGGGTTTAGCCTGCCAGCAGCAATGGGTCTGTTTTGTTTTCTCGGATGAACCCTATCCTTTTCCATGTCAGCTATATCATTAAAGATATAGCCGCATCCAGAAAGCAGAGAAAAGACAACAAAGCCTCCAATAACCTTCAGGAGAATGAATGTATTCCCAAGCTCCTGTGCAAAGATTATAGCAGCAAAAATAATCAGATTTTTCGTCCATTGCTTTGGACGCATAGATTCAAATAATGATTTTAACATAATTCCCCATGCCCCAACACGATAATTGCATTGTATCATAAACAATGTGTTTGGTCAAGGATTTTTTGAGATCTTTGGTAATAGGTCAGTTATCAGTGGTAGCCGCAGGCTCATATGTGCATACAGCTTATGTAATAAACATAAATTAAATGCAAAAAAATCTTGACTTTAGAGTTATTCTGAATTATAATGGTAACTACTCAGCATATCTCTTTGAAAGCCACAGATTCACAGATTAAAGATCATTCTTTTTGGTATTAATGAGATTTTTCACCAAAGTTTACAATTAACCCTAACAGATATTCCTTTTTCTGAATATTTCATAAGTTTAATCTGTGAATCTGTGGCATTTTATTTTTACTACTGAATAGTTACTTATAATGATGATATCTTATCAAGGAGGATTAACATGAAGGTTTCTGAGGTAATGATCAAGGATATTTATACAGTTATGCCGCAAGATTCTGTCAAAAAAGTTGTTGCTATATTGTGTACAAATAGGATTACAGGCGTACCTGTGGTCAATGAAAACCACGAATTATTGGGGATTATCTCAGAGAAGGATATTCTTCAGGCAATGTATCCTAAATACAATGAATTATATGATGCATCCCTTTCTAATATCGACTTTGAAGAATTAGAGGGGCGATATAAAGATGTAACTACAATGAAAATAGAAAGCCTTATGGTTAAGAATGTAATTACTGCTGCTCCGGATGCACCTATTCTGAAAGTAGCCTCTCTCATGATCTCAAAAAATATCCGCCGTATACCAATAGTTGACGGCAAGAAATTGGTAGGTATTATCAGCCAGGGAGCAATCCATCAAGCTATTTTTAGACGAGAGCTGGGGATTTAGGTAGTAGGGAGAAAGCGTTGCAAAGAGTTTTCAGGTTTTATGCGGATTTGAGGAAAGTTCAGAGAGATAAAATCTGCCAAACGCCTTCAAAAGTCACGATTTGCTGACTTGACATTTCAAGAGATGAGATTTTTCACAAATGGATTACATATACATGTGACAGCTATCTAATACGCTGGGGGATATCCTTCTAACCCCTCCGAGGAGGCTTATCCTTACCCACAAGTCCAACCACCATTAATTCAGCAATTCAGCAATTCAACAATTCAGCAATTCATTAATTCAACAATTGACAATTGCTGAATTAATGAATTGTTGAATTATTAATCATTTTGTGATACATATTTCTGTTATTTTGCAGCATTTCCCATCAGAATTCTGTCTCCCAAAGATGTGAGTAAGGATAATTCCTGGGAGTGGTTAGGGGTGGGTTCTCCTTCTGAAGAAGGAACAATACATCCCCATTAATCGACAAAAATAGCAGCAAATGAGATCAGGCAATGCAGATGAGTGTAGATGTGGCAGGAGAGGCTATGCAACGCTCTCTTACAAAAATATGCAAAAAAATCAAAAAAGCACTTGACAAAACTAAAAAAATAGTGTATATAATTGTAACTACTCAGGCATACAGAATTCAGGAGTCAGAATTCAGAATAGCTCCAGAGTAAGCCTATAAATCCCATTATCTCTCTCTCAATATCCCCATATTTCCTGCGAAAACTATCATAGCAGGTGTTTTCATTCTGACTT
>JAHIZN010000297.1 GCA_018814245.1 bacterium | reverse complement strand
GGATAGAGAATAGAGAGATAGGGAGATAATGGAGAAAAGGGAGACACCACCGATATTTACACCCTTTGTGGCTCTTTCTCTGTAAAAGCGTATTGACTGATTTCATGTCATGTGTGAAAATGAGATAGCTGAGTAGTTAAGAATTTTCCACAGTTAGGATGATTACCCTCCAGTAGGATTGCAATGTAGTTGTCTGACAAGTTAAGATGCAATTTTTTATTATAATACCACAATTAATCCGAAAAGTCAACAAGAAATTGGCTCTTTGTTAGCCCAAAGTATGTTAGCCCAAAGTAGAAATGTCCTGTATAAGGTAAATATGAAATTTAAGTTTTTCTACCTTGTTGTCGATATACATAAAAGGGATAAAGAGGTGCGAAAAATGTTAGAAGCAACCTGTGCGATGAGAACAATTAATATCTGTCAAAAGGGATTAGATGCTGCTATGCTCAGACAAAGGGTTATTTCAGATAATATTGCCAATGTGAACACCCCTGGTTTCAAAAAATCTCATGTGACTTATGAATATTATCTCCAGCAGGCTTTGCATGAAAAGGGAAAGATGGTTACCAAGGTGACGGATCCGAGGCATATTGTCTGGGGTGGTGAGCCAGATCCAACCAGAGTCTCGGCCGGGCTTGCGATTGAAGCTGATACGATTTATAAAAACGATGGTAATAATGTAGATATTAATGCTGAGATGACGGATCTTTCTAAAAATACTATTCAGTATGAGGCTATAACTACCAGGATTACATCTAAGTTTCAATTATTAAACACTGTTATTAAGGGAGGTAGATAATGGCACTCTTTGCGAGCATTAATACCTCTGGTTCAGGGCTTTCCGCAGAACAATTACGAATGGATGTTATTGCCAATAATATTGCTAATGTAAATAGTACCAGGACTGAAGCTGGTGGCCCATACAGAAGACAAAAACCTGTATTTATGGCTAAAGAGCCGCAATTTGTCATTGATTTGGGTCCATTTGTCCGGGCTCCGGTTTGGAGGATTGGTCAGGGGGTACGAGCAGTTGGAATTGATACAGATGATTCACCCTTGCGAAAGGAGTATCAACCCAATCACCCAGATGCTGATAAGGATGGATATGTCCTTCTTCCAAATGTAAATATTGTGGTAGAAATGACAGATATGATAGAGGCAACCCGTGCATACGAGGCTAATGTTACTGCTATGCGGTCTGCAAAGCAAATGATGATGAAATCCTTAGAGATTGGACGGTAGGGGAGAAAATTAAAAATTATGAATTATGAATTATTAATTAATGGTGAGGAAATTATTGTCTTTTTCTTGCAACTCTTTTTCCTCAACTCATAATTCATAATTCATAATTATACGAGGGGGGATTGTTATGATAGGTATAAATTGTCTTCAGCCAATGCCAGAGATGTTTAATTGCTCGACAGCTGCAAAACCAGCTTCATCAGCCAAAAATATCATGGATTCGTTTTCCAATATTTTGAATCAGGGTCTCCAAAAAGTAAATACTCTGGAAAATCAATCTAATGTGCTTACCCAAATGCTGGTTTCAGGAGAGGTAGAAAATATCCATGATGTGATGATTGCTGCAGAAAAGGCAGAGGTAGCCATCAATCTAACCATGAACATCAGGGATAAAGTAATTCGAGCCTATGATGAGATAATGGCTATGGGAAGTAGATAGTAATGTATGTAGGGGCAGCCTGTCGAGTTGCCCCTACATACTTATTGACTCATTATGATGGAAAGTAGATAGAATATCCGTCTCTGTGGTAAATTCAGCTCCCTTTCAGAATGGTTGCAGCCTTTACAGCAGCTGCAAATTCAGGTGGGAGAAGAAGGCAGATAGCCTGAAGAAATGCCTTGAAGACAGGGATAATGTTTGATGAACCTATCAATTCCTTGCTTGCCCCTACCGGAAATTTGAGTAAAACAATAATGGCTACGCCAACCAACAGCATCCCCCTGATAATCCCAAAGATTATACCGCCAAGGCTGTCTACCCAGCCCAACATGACAATCTTCATTATCCTTTGAAGTATTATCCCGCCAAAATTTACCAGAATATTCACCAAGATAGCGATAATTGCAAAAGCAACAGGCTTAGCTATCTGATGAGGCATCCATTGCTGAAGAAGAATGGCTCCATTCCCAAATGTCCTCCCCGCAACAACAATCCCGGCAATAATCCCAACAAGAGAAAATATCTCCCGAGTCAGCCCTTTCATCGTGCTGAGAATAATGCTTATCCCTATAACTGCAAGAAATAATATGTCAAGGATGTTCATCTGTAAATGCTCCTGTTTATAATTTGTTGCTCGTGATTTGTAGATTTTTCAGGATAATTCTTATAACTTTTGCTTACAAAAACACTTAAGTCTATTTACCATTTCTTTATTCTTGGATTCTGATTACTTTTTTGCCTTTAACTTCTGCAACCAGCCTTCCCACCATTCCGCCCTTGCCGGCATAGCCAATGACAATCTCATCCGCCAGTTCAAACATAAACCTGTTTCTTTGTTCAGCGGTTTCTGCCGTAACCCATTTTACACTGTTTTCAAACGGGGTAACAATCAATAATCTTCCGGCATCAACTGCCGTTTTCAATTCCAGCTCGATTTTTTCCTTCATTCCCCGTGCCAATGCCATAATGACAGGCTGTGTCCCCGCAAGCAGATAATGAAACACATCTTTCTCAATCTTTGAATGAAAACCGCTAATAACGCAGTTGCCATTGTCCCGCTGTTCGATTGCCCAGTCATAGCATTTCAGCACAACAGAAGCAGGAATTTCCCGGCTACAGAGAAAGGCTGTCTTGTGCAGTTTTAGTAATTCCGTATTGCCAAGCGATGAAACAATCATTCCTCATCCTCTCCGCTGTCCAGTTCCTTGCCCATGCGGTATCTTTCCAAATCTTTATTTACTTCATTGATTAACTGCTTTTCTGTTGGTAGATACAACTGATATTGACTCGTCAAAATCGTCTTGTTATCTTCCGGGAGGGCAAATTTAACCGCTGTATTATTTTTATCAGCACAAAGTAAAATCCCGATAGTCGGATTTTCTTTCGGTAACCTTTCGGTGCGGTCGTAGTAATTCACATACATTTGCAACTGTCCTAAATCCTGATGTGTGAGTTTTTGCGTTTTGATCTCAATAACGACAAAACACTGTAGCAAGCGGTTGTAAAACACCAAGTCCACAAAAAACTCATCATCTTCTAAGAGTATCCGTTTTTGTCTTGCCACAAAAGAAAAACCATTTCCCAATTCCAGCAAAAAGGTTTGAAGATGATTGATTATGGCAGTTTCGAGATCTCTTTCATAATATTTTGCTTTACGCTCCAACCCAAGGAATTCTAACACCATTGGGTCTTTGATGATTTCCTGCGGCGCGTCCGGAATTTTCTCACTGCGGGCGACCGCCAGCACTGCTTCCTTGTTGTTACTAAGCAAAAGCCGTTCATAGAGGCTGGAATTAATCTGGCGTTCCAGTTGACGCTTTGTCCAGGCATTTTTTATGGATTCATTCTGGTAATACTCTCGTCTGTCAGCGTTTTCGATACTCACCAGCAGACGATATTGGCTCCAGTTCAATTGCGAATACAGTGTGTTCGCAATTGGATAAGTTCTGTAAAACTTGCGGCTAATCTCTAAAATCCTTACCGAAAAACCGCTCCCAAACTCCGGTTCCAGCTCTTTTGCCAGCTTCTTGATCAGGTAGGTTCCATACTCGGCGCGTTCTTTTCCTTGCTGTTCTTCTTCGAAAATACGGTGGCCAATGTTCCAATACATAAGCACGCGTTGAAAATCCACACTGCGAATGGCGTTTTCGCGGGCATGGCCAATAATGGTTTTAATTTCCGCAACAAACTCTTTGCGAATTATTACATCTCTGTTACGCATAATTTTTCATCCTCCTTCTCGTTGTCCAATTCCTTGTCCATGCGGTATTTGATGTCGTAGTTGATGATGAAATCTAATTCCTTGTGGGCGTCATTAATCTCATATGATGGGTTAATCCTATCAGAATCCCAATTCAATGGATTATTTTGAATATATTCCCGGATTTTGTTTAATTCATGTTCATTGCGGATGATATGTTCGTAATAATTGCGTTGCCATACAGAAATGCCCGGAGAATTGCGTGTCGCATTAATGCGTTTTGCAGAGAATGTCTTAAATTGACGGACAATTTCTGGTAACCCCGTAGGGGCGGGTTCTAAACCCGCCCGTTCCAAACCCGCCCCAGTAATTTGAATAATTCCATGAACATGGTTCGGCATGATAACAAATTCATCTAATACAATACCGGTAATATGATTCGTCAAATCATTCCATGTGAATTGTACGATGTTTCTGTATTGAGTAGGGGCGGGTTCCAAACCCGCCCATTCCAAACCCGCCCATTCCAAACCCGCCCATTCCAAACCCACAATAGAGAGGGCGGGTTTAGAACCCGCCCCTACGGGTATTTCACCAAATAAACACTCACGGTTATGCGTGCATAATGTGATAAAATATGCACCAGATTGCAAATAATCGTAACCTTTCAAACGGATTGACCGGCGATGGTGAATTTCCGGATCATATTTCATTCCTCATCCTCCTCACCACCGCCCAGTTCCTTGCCCATACGGTATTTGATGTCGTAGTTGATGATGAAATCCAACTCCTCGTGGGTGAAGCCGTAGTGCTGGGCGAGGAGGGAGTCGATTTGGTCGATGATGGGTTTGGAAAGACGATGGTAGTACTCGTATTCAGTTTGTTTGGTTCCCACAAATACTTTCTTCTTGTTCAAGTCTGCCATCAAATTTTCGCATAATTTTACCAACACCGATATATTAGTTGTAGAGAGTACATTCATGTTAAAGAAAAAGTTATCCAGTTCCTTTGAGGTGATGTGCCAGCCATCACTGATTAACTCCCAATACCAGAAGTAAAATGTCGAATTAAAAACGCTGACCAATACCTTCTGATCTGTAGCAGAATCAGTGCGGAAATGCTTGTATTCATTTGATTCTTGGCGACTCGTGAAGCACTTTCCCCAATACATCATCCGCATATTTAGGGCAAACTCTGATACGCCCGCAAAATACTTGGTGATACGCTGAAGTTGCTGATGTAGTTTTGAATAGATAGATTGTTCAATGGAGTTCCCTGATTTCATCCAACAGATGGCTGTTTTTGGGGAAACAACGAAAACAAGTGTTGTCATCAGGCTTGTCCGTTCATCGGATTCATTCTTTCCGTACCAATGCTTGTATGCAGTCGTATACAACCTTTTTTCTTCTCTTGTTCTGCCTTGCTCGCAAAGAACGATGGACACTTTCTGATGTACACCATTGAACAATGCACCAGGTCTATCAGCAAAATTAGTGCACCAGATAGGGGATGCTACATCAGACAGTAAATCTCGTAATTGGGACATTCTGGGTGTGCTTGGTAACGCAATTGGTACAATCATCCCGAATCGTCCATGAGTAGTCAAAATATTCAATGACCTCTCCACCACAAATGCATACAAATTCCCACAACTCTCCGTTTTATATCCCTGCACAGTGTAATCATTTTTCACCTTCGAATACTCCACATACGGTGGATTCCCAATCACCACATCAAACCCGCCCTTACCGTGAATGATTTCATAAAACTCTGCAAACCAGTGAAACGGCTGATGTGTGGCAAGCCATTGTTCGTATTTCACATTTGAGTAATGTTGTTTGTGTAGAAGTTTGTCCAGCTCATCGCGGAGTTTATTCAGCCGTTGGTTTAAGTTGTCTTTTGCATTCTTAAAATCCTCAAAGTCGGCATTGCCTTGAAGCTGAATCTCCTTGTATCTGGCAAAGGTACGCCCGACAATATCGCATTTTTCTTTTATCGCAGGTAATTCTAATTGATCAATACAATTACTTTTCAAACTATCTACCAACTGCTTTTCCGTAGCATACCCCACCAGCGTATTCCCCGCCCGAATATTAAAATCCACATCAGGCAACGGCTCCAGCCCCAGATTTGGCTTACGATAGTCGGCGTCAACGGTTGCCACTAATTTCAAGAAGAGTCGCAGTTTAGCAATTTCCACCGCTTCATTCATAATATCCACACCGTAGAGATTGTTGAGGATAATGGACTTGAAAATGAAGTATTGCATATTCGGGTGTTCCGGCGAGTTCACTTGAGCAAGCGTCTCTTCAAAAAACTTATGCTTGCCCTTGCCCGATTCATCAACAAAATTCTTCATCCTGTGAATACACGCTTCATAAAGCGGTTCAAGAATATTCATTGCCGCAAAGAGAAACGCCCCTGAGCCGCAGGTGGGATCAAGTATGGTTATACTGGATAGGGCTTTATAAAAATAGCGGATAAACTCGGCATCTTCGGTGGTTTCAATCACATCCTGCGCGAACTGACGAATATTCAGATTGTAGGTGATAAAATCGTTTATTTCTTGGATTTCGCCATTTGCAATTTTTGATTTGATGTCAGCATACCGTTTGCGCCGTTCTATGACTTCGCGGTAAATCTCAGTCGGCAGAGCAATATCCGCAGGCGATGGCTTGTTCCAGTCCTTGCGAAGCTCCCAGAGCCAGGGACCGTTTCCGTCCACGGCTTTCTTTTCAAGCTCGGGCACGAAACCTTTTTGAATTTCAGCGGGTAAATCAGAAAAAAGCCAACCTCCATTATTTATCTGTGTTAATCCGTGTTCATCTGTGGTTAATTTCTCCTCCTGTACACCGTATTTTACAGCGTCATAAATATATTCATCCTCGCTTGCCTTCACCATCTGCCAGAGCCAGCCGTTATCGGCAAATGGGCGGGTTTGGAACCCGCCCGTACAGAACCCGCCCGTACATTGTCGTTTTACCTCATCAAACAGCCATGGGATAATACAATTCTTGCTGATGTAATCCGTAATATCCTCTTTGGTGTAATAGGCGCCCATCTGGGCACGGTCGTTGATGTATTTTTCAAAGATATATCCGATTACATCAGGGTTGATGTCTTTTCCGCTCGCACTTTCGCGGGTATCAAGGTGCCATTCGTACTGGTCAAAGAAATCAAAGAGCCTTTCAAACGCTTTATCGTCAATGATTATATTTTGATATGTCCTTTCAATTTCGTGCTCATCAAACAAACCGCCGTTCAAATAGGGGATTTTGCCAATTTCAAGGGACAGACACGCAGGTATGCCCCTACCCTGTTCCGGCATTCCAAATCCTTTATGAAAAAGGGCAAGCAGAAAATCACGGTAGAATGAATAAAACTGATTTCTGCCTTTTTTCTCTTTGCAGGCTTTGAGTTTATCCTGCAAATAGTTTTTGTTGTTATCCAGAAATCCTTTTTTCTGAATAAAATAGCAGAACATCAAACGGTTCAGCATCAGCGAGGCATACCAATCCATGTTTAGCTGGTCGTCTATCCCTTCGATGAATTTCAAAAAAACAGTATGCTCTTTCTTAAAACTCTCATAAAATTTCTTGGTTACGCGTTCATTATTCTGCTGGAAATTTTCCGCAACCCGATTAGTAACATCAATAATGGTTACTTTTTCCTCTTCATCCAGAGTAAAAAAAAGACCGCTTGCCCGCTGATAGAGTAATTCAGGATTCTGAGCTGTACTGTAGCGGGTTTCACTGATTTTTGTCGGGCTGTCAGCTTTTCGTACTACCAATTGCCAAACCTGTTCCTGTTTATGCTCATCAATAAAAATGATGAGATGCTCCCGAAAGAGTTCAGTCACTTTACCTTCAATTTTCTTGCGTGTGACTGAATTGGGGATTTTATTGCCTGAGAGCGGTTCGCAGATAAATATTCTGAACCCGCTCTTTTCCGCTACACCGCTAATATTGAAAGAAATATCATCAACTATAATCGGCTGTTTAGTACGGTCATTGTTCCAGCCCATATCATTAAACAATTCTTTGAACTGAAATGATTTGATATATGCGGAAAATTCAGATTTGGTAATTGCCATGTTTTACTCTCCGTTCCTGATGCCCATTGAGCAAATAATCTGTGGAAGATGATTTGCCTGTTCTTCATTATCAGTAATACACAATTTATCGTCATCCCGAAGCGATACCACGAGGTTTGCCAGTCCATCATCCGCTATTCCTGCTTTGAGCTGGCGATTCAGCGTGTCCCGTGCAAATTCTTTAAGCGGATAGTTGTAAATATCATCTACTGCTTTTTTCATCTCTTCGGTAACAAAGAATGTCCCTGCATTTTCTTTTAAGTAACGGTTAAGACGCGTATAGACACGGTACTTGACTCCGGTCTTTTTGCCAAGTGAGCTTCCTGCTGTTATCTCTTCTCTGCTGATGATATCCACTGCGGTTTTCACAAGCTTGTGATGGTCGGGCAATTTACAAAGCGGCTTTGCGTCTTTATTGCATTCTGCTGCTTTGAGTATGGCAAGCTGAGACTGTGTAATCATTTTACCCTGTGCATCAAGCCATGCCAGAACATCATTGTCTTCGGCAGTTCGTGTATAAACTACTACCCCTTCCTTCTCTTTTTCAAGGGTATTTTCTTTCGTTGCGTAAATGACATTTGGCATGTCCGGGATGGTCTTGGCAAGGGTTGCGTCGCTATCCAAAGCGTTTTTCCATATCTGATAGGCATACGAGGCAAGGTCAACCTCTGTATCATCCTCATCATCAAATATACCTGATTTCTCATTATAGAGATCATGAATATTCACAGGATCGCCGTCAAAAAAGGTTTCATCTGACCCAACCACCTCTGCATTCTGATTGATTCGTTCTTTTAATCGACCGCGCAGATTAATGATTTTTTCAACACCATCTTCGGGTAGGAATGAGTAACACAGGATTTCACCAAATTTCTGACCTATACGGTCAACGCGGCCTGTTCTTTGAATAAGCCTGATAATCGCCCATGGCAGATCATAATTGACAATAATATGTCCATCCTGCAGGTTTTGTCCCTCGCTGAGGACATCGGTAGTAATGAGTACTCGCAATTCCTTTTCAGTTCCTTTTATAGATGATATTTCGTTGCTGATCGGGCTGAAGCGATGAGCATAGTCTGTGGGATTGTCGCAATTACCGGTAACACACTCGATGCTTTCAACACCTCGATTCTTCAGTTGTTCATACAGATACCATGCAGTATCGGCAAATTGGGTGAACACTAGAATTTTATCCTTGTTGTGGGTGTTATTGATAAGTTCAAAAAGCGCATTGAGCTGTCTGTCTTCATCGGGATTCCATTCTTTCGCCACAGATAATATCTTGATGATTTCCTTGCCATCGTTGATAAGCGATTTTTTCAGATCAGGAATAAACAAATCATTTCGTATCCATTCAAATCGATTTTTATATTTCCCGGAAAAAAGCTCATAGACCTGTTTAGCTCGTTTGAGATATTCCTCTTCGTCCAGAATAAATGAAATGCTGTTATCCTCGCCGTCTGCGTCTGTGTCATTGTCTTCAATAAAATCATCAAGATTTTCCACAATATTTTTTCCGATTGGGATAGGCAAATTGTTTTCGGCAGCGTAAATGAATACAAAGTTACGGAGAATATGTCGGGAAAGGGAGAGCAAAAAGGAATAACCACTGCTTTCCAATCGCTTGAACAGATTGGTTCGGCAGAAACCCATAAGCCGTTTCCCTGCCCGTGAAAGGTTGGCGATAATTTGTTCCTCTTCTTTCGTAGGGGCAGGTTCCAAACCTGCCCGTTCCAAACCTGCCCGTTCCAAACCTGCCTCTACGGAATGGGCGGGTTTGGAACCCGCCCGTACAGAACCCGCCCGTACAGAACCCGCCCGTACATTTGGATTGATATAATTACCAAGCCCGTATCTGGGCAGATCAAGACCGTTAATAGCATCTACAATTGCGTCTGAATAAAGTCTGGCATACGGGTCATTCTTATCGTTCGAATTAAACATATATTCTACTTTTTTTGGAATACGGTTGGGGAAATAGGATTTTGTTCCGTCAGGAAGAGTCAGGTATTTACGACCATCAGAATGGTCAGTACCCGCATAATTGGTTTTAATAAAACTGCGTGTTCTCCTTACCAAATAGAGCCGCATCAGTTCACGCCAGTCATCTGAAAAATGACTTTTCTCAAATGCTTTAATGCTTCGAATAAATGTCTCTGTATGTTTTGCTGTAAAGTGTACCTGACCGCCAATGCTTTCGATATACCTCTCCGGGCTGATACCGAGGTCTTTGTCATCGGACAGAAATAAACGCAACTGATTGGATAAGTCAACATAAGACTTGTTGTAAGGGGTTGCGGAAAGCAGGATAACCTTGCTTTCGTTTTCCTCAAGATAGGATTTAATAGAACGGTAACGGTTGCCCTCGTCGCTGCGCAGGTTGTGGCTTTCATCAATAATGACCAGTCGATAGCGTCTTAAATTCGGAAGCTCTCTTTGCACCATACTCTGTGAGATAACCTTGGCATGGAGATGATATTTATGAACATAGCCCTCCCACATCTCAGCAATGTTCTTCGGACAGATAATCAGCGTTTCAAGAAAAAAGTCTTCTTGAAACATCTTGGCGAGTGCTGTTGCAGTAATTGTTTTCCCAAGCCCAACCACATCGCCGATTAACACCCCGCCTCTTTTATGCAGGTGATGAGCCGCGACCAAAACAGCTTTTTGTTGAAAATCCAGCAATTCTTGTTGGAATACCCTTGGAAGTTTATATTCACTCATACCTGCGCGAGCCTCGCGGGAGAGGTGGTAAGCTATTTTCAAATAGATATGAAATGGTGAGACTAATCTATCAGCAGCCCAGCTTTCATCTATAATCTGTATCAATTCATCTGTAATATCAATACATTTGCTATCATTCCATCGATCATCAAACCATTTTGCAAGTTTGGAGGCGGCATCCTGATCCATAACATCAATATTCAGTTCACCTTGTTTTGATAATCCCGCCAAGGTAAGATTACTGCTTCCAAGAAAACCAACCACCGGCACTCGGACATCATCGCTAAAGGCAAGGTAGAGCTTTGCGTGGAGTTGATGCCTTAAATGTAGTTTAACCACAACCTTTTTTTCTTTGAGCTGTGTGCTTAATTTACGCAAATATATCTCATCCCGTTCTGTTGGTGTTCCAATAGTCAATTGTTCCTTAAATTCAAAGACAAGTTTTTTCTTTAATTTAAT
>JAHIZN010000296.1 GCA_018814245.1 bacterium | reverse complement strand
CATACAGAATTCAGGAGTCAGAATACAGAATGAAGACGGCGACCACAAGGGTCGCAGCTACAAGTTTCCCACGAATAGCTGTAGCTGCAGGGCTTGTCCCTGCCATAATCATTCCTATGCCTGAATAGTTACGATTATATTATTATCCCCATATCTCATGTCATATCTCCATATCCCCCCCCTTCTTACACTTTTAATGTTATAGCCTGAACGATTACATATTTTGCACAAAAAAATAGTTGCAAAAATTCCAACTATAGTGTATAATTGTACGCATTCGTGTCAGCAGTCAGCTAACTTTCAAAAAAATCAAGGAGAAAGCAGGGAGAAATGACTAAACACATCTACATGTCAAATTGGAGGATTTATTATGTTTAATGTTATCCGTAAAAATACTAATTTTCTTATCTGGACAATTGCTATTACCTTTGTTATTACCATATTTATATCATGGGGGATGAATTTTACAGGAAAAGCCATGATGCCTCATCTGGCTATTGTAGCTGGAAAAAAGATTACCACTGATGAATTTCAGCAAGCCTACGAAACAAAATATAAAAACATTAAGGATGCCTATGGGAAAGACTTTGACCCTGAAAGCATCCCTGACCTAAGAAAACAGGTGCTTGATTCGCTTGTTAAGGAAAAGATACTCTTAGCAGAAACAAAACGCTATGGCATTACTGTTACTGAGGATGAGATAGTAAATGGGGTAAGGTCTTCATTCCCGGATATTAACACCTATAACCAATACATTAAGTATGCCCCCCCAATTTGGTGGAAGACAAAAGAGCAGGATGTAAGCAAAGAGATCATGATGGCAAAGCTGATTGGAGCCATGGTGGATCATAGCACGATTACTGATGGGGAGATAGATTCATATTATAAAAGGGAGTATGAACAAGCACATTTGCTTCATATCCTTATCTCTCCCAAAAAGCTTGTTCCCCAGACAGAGGTGGCAGATTATTATGAAAAGAATAAAGAGGATTTTATGAAAAATGGCAAGCTGAAAGCAAGGCATATCCTTATTGCAGTTCAGGAGAATGCTAATCAACAGGAAGATGGGGCAGCAAAGGCAAAGATTACAAACCTTTACAATCAAGCAAAAGGGGGAGGAGACTTTGCTGAGCTTGCCAAAAAGAATTCTAATTGCCCCTCATCTCAAAATGGTGGTTTGCTTGATTATTTTGGGGAAGGGGTAATGGATCCAGAGTTTGAAAAAGCAGCCTATAAGCTAAAGGTTGGAGAGTTAAGCCCGCCTGTAAGAAGTAAGTTTGGGTATCATATCATTAAATTGGAAGATAAATTACCAGATACCCCAAAAGCATTAGAAGATGTTGAAGAGGAGATTCGCGGGATCGCATTAACCAATGAAATAACCAAAAAGACAGCAAAAGAGGCGAAAAGGATTCAGAAGATGTTAAAGCAGGGACAGATTTCCTTTGAGGAGGCTGCAAGACTGTATTCACATGGTACGATCAGCAGTAAGACGGCAGGTGATATTGGCATTATTCCCAAGCGGTTTATTTCAGAGGACATTGGTACAGCTACAGTAGCAGCATGGAAGGAAGAACTGGGGGTGTACAACAATGAAATAGATGGTCAAATCGCGAGTGCTGCCTTTGTCTTAAAACCAGGGGAGATAACAAGTGTTATTGAAAATCATCTGGGATACCATATTATAAAGATGGTTGGAAAAATTCCAGCAGATATCGCTAAATTTGAGACAATAAAGAAAGATGTTATTACCAAATCTCTTGCGGAGAAAAAGAGTAAGACATATCAGGATTGGTACGATGGATTGAAGAAAAAGGCTAAGGCTGTTATTGCTGAAAATGTGTTATAATTCGACAATATCACGAATCGGATTTATAGAACCTCAGACAGGAACAAGCCCTGTCCCTATGGATTGCAGCTATCCATCATCATATATCAAATTCTTAGGTACAGCCGGAACAAGGTTTGTTGTTTCAAAACAAATTCGTGCCTCTGGGGGGATATGGCTCTTTCTTAACGGCATTCATTTGCATCTTGATCCTGGTCCTGGTGCTTTGGTGAAATCCATTCAGTCTAATCTAAATCCGCAGGATCTTTCTGCCATTATCCTGTCTCATCGTCACCTTGATCATTCAAATGATGTCAATATCATGATTGAAGCCATGACCAATGGTGGTACAAACTGTAAAGGAACATTGTTTTGTCCACAAGATGCCTTGAATAATGATCCTGTTGTGTTTGAGTATATCAGGAATTATGTGAAAACCATAGAAATATTACGGGAAGGGGCAAGGTACAGGATTGGTGAAAGGGTAACACCCATGGCAAAGGAATCTAATATTTTCTCGCCCTCCGCGTCTCCGCGTGAGTCAAACATAACAGTACCCTTTGCACTGGAGTTTGATGTACCTGTAAGAAATGTCCATGGAAGCGTTCAAGCCTATGGCATGAGGTTCTTTTCTTCAGAAGGCACAATAGGTTACATTGGAGACACCAGATTTTTTGAGGGTTTAATTGATGCCTACAAAAGAGTGGAAATACTCATTGTTAACGCTGTGGTAGAACATCAAATGCCTGGCGTAGATCATATATGCGTAAAAGATGCTATCACCCTAATCAAGGGTGTATCACCAAAACTGGCTATTCTTACACATTTTGGATTGAGCATGATTAATGCTCAGCCAGACATTATAGCTGAAAAAATAGCTAAGGATATACAGATAAATACCATTGCTGCGAAAGATGGAATGGAGATACAAATAGAAAAAGATGGATGGTTAAGATAAGGACACGGGTAGTAGTGTAGTACACCATGACATTAATTCCTGATACTCGATGTTCAAGTTTTTTGAAAAATTAATGGTTACCATGGAGGCACAAAGATAAGATTCCTGCATTCGCAGGAATGACAGAAGAATTTCAAACTGTCATTCCTGCCCCCCTGCATTCGCAGGGGCAGGCTCTGCATTCACAGGGGTAAACTCCTGCAGGAATCTCCCTATCAAGCTATCAAAAATTAATGTCATGGTGTAGTAGCTTCTTGCATGTCAGCAGAAACAAGGGAGTAACATTTTTTGTGATTGCCGTCTCTCCATTCTCCATTTTCCATTCTCCATTCTCCATTTTCTATTCTGTATTCTGTTTTAAATTAATACATTGAGGTTAATCCATGGGAAGGAAGAAAAAAAAGGGCGGTGGTGCTGGCGGCGGCGGCGGACATGATACTGCCGGTGGATTGCGATGGCTGCTTACTTATGCAGACATGATTACCCTGCTTTTAGGAGTGTTTATTATCCTGGCTAATATCCCTACCAAGAGCGAGGAAGCGGTTTCAGAAATAGGAGAAAGCTTCGAACACTTCTTTACATTCTTAAAGGGTGGAAGGGTTGGTAATCCCGTTGTTCCTGGAAAGGGCGGGGAAAATATTTTACCCAAGAGAAGCGGTTTGGTGGCTAAGGCAAATCCGCCTACACCCATGGCCATAGTAAAAAAGAAATTCATTCAAAGTTTTCCAACACAAGCTGGCACAAAACGCATGACTATTATTGAGACAAAACAGGGGCTAACCGTTAGATTCAATGATATGTTGTTTTTTGAGCCTAACAAGTCAGATATCAATCATGAATCATATCCATTGCTTGATCAATTAGCCTTGCTTATTGAGGAAATTCCTAATGACATAAAGATTGAAGGGCATACTGACAAAATCCCTATCTCTAATATCCAATTTTCTTCTAATTGGGAGCTTTCTGTCTCCAGAGCGGTTTCAGTGGTTCATTATATTATCTATCATGCAAAAAACAAGGCACACTTCCCTGAATATAAGATAAAACGATTAGAATGCAGGCTGGCAGCAAGCGGATATGGAGAGTTTCACCCAATAGATAGAAGAAATCCTAAGGCTGAGATTAATAGAAGGATTGATGTTGTCATTCTACAGCCAAAGACTGAAGACAAAGATCTTGTGGAAAAACCCGAACCAACCATATCAGAAGAAATAGAAGAAAAATTTGGGATAGTCACGGAGTAACTGTTCGTAATTGCTCAATATCCTGTGGCAATTCTATGAGATTAAGCTACTCAGACAGCAAGAATACAGGAGCCAGGAGTCAGAATTCAGAATACATACAGATACAGAGGAAGAGCCACAAAGGGTGTAAATTCTAAGGAATGCACCCTTGTCTTGTTAATTTTCCCATCGATATTTACACCCTTTGTGGCTCTTTCCCTTGTAATCGTTTACATGTTGTTAATTGCGGCTCGCAACATCCATAGGTTATTGAACAGTTACATTATGGGAGGAATAAATAAATGGCAAAGAAGAAAAAAGGCGGCGGCGGCGGCGGCGGGGGACATGATACTGCTGGTGGATTGCGATGGCTGCTTACTTATGCAGATATGATAACCCTGCTTCTTGGGGTGTTTATTATCCTGGCAACTATTCCAACACAAAGTAAAGAGAAGTTGACCAAGATAGGGGAAAGTCTGGCAAAATATTTTAATATCATGGAAGGTCCTGGCGGACAAAAAATCCTTAATGAAAAGGGTGGGCAAGGATTGTTTAATAAAAGAACTGTCCCGCATGGTCGAAGTCATGATCCAGAGAAGTCTTCGGATATTAAAATACCTCTTATACAGGCATTCCATTCTGAGATTAAAAACAAAAGAATATCTATTGAAGAAACAAAAAAGGGATTAGTAATTCGCTTCCGTGATACATTTTTATTTGATCCAGGAGATGTGATAGTTAAAACTGGTGCTTATTATGCCTTGAATAAGATTGCTGTCTTCATTGAAAATAAACCCAATTTTGTCTCTATCGAAGGACATACAAGCTCTGCTTTAGAAAAGGGAATATTTAGGTCAAGCTGGGAATTATCCGCAAGAAGGGCTGCTGTTGTTCTCCACTATCTGTGTGACCATGCTCGGAAAAAGGGATTCTCAGAGACAGCCATGAAAAGCCTGCAGGAAAGGTTGTCTGCTACAGGTTATGGAGAATTCCATCCCCTTAATCCAGATCTCACCTCTCCAGTAAATCGAAGGGTAGAAATAGTTATCCTTCACCATAAGGTGAAGGGAAAGGATTTGCTACTGTAGGGGGCAGTCCCCCATTGCCTGCCCTCTGTCTCTGACAACGAAGCAGGCACAGTTAGCGTTTGAATGCGACTTGGGGTAACAACTATGGAGATTCTTCTTCGTGCATTTGTGGTTAAAAATTAACAGGACTAAACACCATGGATTTTTTGAGCAAGGAATTGGAACAACTAAAGAAAGATAACCTGTATCGCTTACCGCAGATTATTGAATCAAGGCAGAAAGCATCTGTGATTATAAATGGGCAAAAGTACATCCTGTTCTGCTCCAACGACTATCTTGGGCTGTCTAATCATCCAAAACTCATTGAAGCATCCCTTGCTGCTATGCAGGAATATGGTACTGGCAGCGGAGCTTCACGGCTTATCTGTGGCAGCTTGAAAATTCATGCCCAGCTTGAACGGGAGATCGCCTTATTCAAGCAGACAGAGGATGCTATAATCTTTTCCTCAGGATATATGGCAAATCTTGGTGTAATTTCCAGCCTGATGAATAAAAGCGATCTGATTATCATAGATAAACTCAATCATGCCAGCCTGATTGATGGGGCAAGGCTTTCCGGAGCACATTTGCGGGTATATCCTCATCAAAACATAGCAGCATTAGAAAAGATTCTTTCTGCATCTTCGACCTATAGAAGAAGAATGATAATTACTGAGGGGATATTCAGCATGGATGGGGATATTGCCTCATTGCCTGAGATTGTTGATTTGGCAAAACATTATCAGGCAATGGTCATGGTCGATGATGCTCATGCTACAGGAGTTTTGGGTAAAAATGGTCAGGGTAGTGCAGAGTATTTTGGATTAAAAGGCAAGATAGATATTCAGATGGGAACATTCAGTAAGGCAATTGGAGGATTTGGCGGATTTGTTGCAGGGAAAAAGGTATTGATTGAGTACCTGAAAAACAATGCGAGAAGTTTTATTTATTCAACATCACTGCCGCCATCAGATATTGCAGCCTCTCTCAAAGGATTGGAGATTGTACAAACAGAACCGAAATGGCGGGAAATGTTGTGGAATAATATCAATTATCTTCGTCAAAAGATTCACGAAACAGGGCTGAATACACTAAATAGTACTACCCAGATAATACCTGTCCTGACAGGCAGTAATGAAAATACTCTTCAAACATCTAATTATCTATATAATCATGGAATATTTGCTCCAGGTATAAGACCACCATCTGTCCCTAAGGAAAAGGGCAGAATTCGATTATCTGTGATGGCTACTCATACAAGGGAAGAATTGGATTGTGTTGCTTCAGTGCTGGCAGATAAGCAATAGTGTTGTGTCAACTTTAACTTGTCGTATAACCATTTGTAGGGACATCCCTGTCAGAGAGGCTCCCTCCTTGTGGGTGTCTGTTAAGCAGGGACAAGGGGGTAGCACCCCTGGCACCCTGCAGCTACGGTGTGATCAATTGTTGTGTGTGGGAATCTTTGT
>JAHIZN010000295.1 GCA_018814245.1 bacterium | reverse complement strand
TGTAGCTGCAGGGCTTGTCCCTGCTAATGTAGCTGCAGGGCTTGTCCCTGCTAATGTAGCTGCAGGGCTTGTCCCTGCTAATGTAGCTGCAGGGCTTGTCCCTGCCAATGTAGCTGCAAGGCTTGTCCCTGCTAATGTAGCTGCAAGGCTTGTCCCTGCCAATGTAGCTGCAGGGCTTGTCCCTGCTAATTTAAGTTATTCTTGGACACTATCTGAAAAATCAATGAGTTGAGATTCCTCACATTTGCATAGAATGACACTTTCATTTGTTCTGTAACAGCCTGTCAAGTTATACCCTTTACTTTCCTTGCGTTTCAGAATGAGAATTACTGATAAATCACTTGATTTTTAGCCTGTTTCATGTTACTATTACCAGAGGGCAGAAACTGTAGAACAGATGTATTACTCGACAGGCTGTTACGGAACTAAAAATCAGTGGCAACACCATACCATATACAGCATCTGCTGATGAGATTAACACAATATGCTGTATGCTTCTCGTGCTAAATTCCTATTTCGTAACAGCCTGTCGATGTTCAAGTTTTTTTTTGTAATTATTCTTTGTTGTATTGTAACTATTCAGGCATACAGAATTCAGGAGTCAGAATACAGAATGAAGACGGCGACCACAAGGGTCGCAGCTACAAGTTTCCCACGAATAGCTGTAGCTGCAGGGCTTGTCCCTGCCATAATCATTCTTATGCCTGAATAGTTACTGAAGGAGATACTATGATCGGTTTTACCAAACTTCTTTGCGGAACAGCTACGGTTGCAGAGGCTTTGAAGGGAAATACCTCAGAAAAACTACTACAATTTTCTGCCACAAGCCCCATAGTTGTGTGGAATGCTACCCATAAGTGCAATCTGCGGTGTAAACATTGCTACATAACAGCAGGAGATAAAGCCATGAAGTCAGAGCTTACCTCAGAAGAGGGCAAGGAACTCATCAAGGATCTGGCTGGGATGAATGTTCCTGTTTTGCTTTTTTCCGGGGGTGAGCCGCTTATCAGAGAGGATATTTTTGAATTAGGCAAATACGCAGGCTCAAAAGGAATACGGACAGTACTTTCATCTAACGGAACGATGATCACCAAAAACATAGCATCCAAAATAAAAGAAACAGGGTTTCAGTATGTTGGGATAAGCATAGATGGACTGCCTTTAACACATAATATGTTCAGGGGTATTGACAATGCCTTTGAGATGGCAAGGGAAGGGATAGAGAATCTGAAAGGGGTAGGGGTAAAGGTTGGTGTAAGGTTTACTATTAATAAATACAATTACCATGAATTAAGGGATGTTTTGAAATTTGTTGTTGAATCTGGCGTCCCAAGGTTCTGCATGTACCACCTTGTCTACTCTGGGCGTGGAAAAGAAATGGCAGGGGATGATATTACAAATAATGAACTCATGGATGTATTTAACCTTCTCAAAGAATTCACCATAGAAATTCACCAAAAGGGCATAGAGCTTGAGGTATTAACCACAGATAATCATGCTGATGGTGTTTTAATCCATCGCTACATTGAAGAGAATATGCCTCAGAGGGCTGATGAGGTGATGGAATTGCTCAGGATGCATGGCGGCTGTTCTGCAGGCACTAAGGTTGCTAATATCGGACCATCAGGCAATGTTCATCCCTGCCAGTTTTGGACAAATAAGGTGCTTGGAAATGTTCGGGAAAAAAGATTCAGCTCAATATGGAATAATACAGAAGATGAATTTCTGTCCATGCTCCGAAATAAAGGGGCTTACCTGAAAGGCAAATGCGGTGAATGTCAATACAAGGATGTATGTGGTGGATGCCGGGTGAGGGCAGAGGCAGTATATGAGGATATGTGGCAGGAAGATCCATGCTGCTATATTTGAGTAGATATTTGACCTGCACAATCAGAAACAGGGAATAATCCAGAAAACAGGACAGGCTAAACATGCTTTATGATACAATTACAGCCATATCTACCCCTATGGGCGAGGGCGGTATCGGGATTATTAGATTAAGCGGTCCAATGTCCATGAATATAATCTCCAGGATATTCAGGGGCAAGACAGATATATTGTCTGCAAAATCACATACCATTCATTATGGAAAGATATTCCATCCTGAAACACTACAGATTATTGATACGGTTCTTGTTTCTATCATGCGAAGCCCTTATACCTATACTTGTGAGGATGTTGTTGAGATAAATGCCCATAGCGGCAGTATTGTGCTGCAAGAGATTCTTGAACTAACCATTTCCATGGGTGCCAGACTTGCCCAACCTGGGGAATTCACCAAAAGGGCATTCCTGAATGGCAGAATAGACCTTGCTCAGGCAGAGGCAGTAATAGATGTTATCCGGGCAAAAACCAGCACATCCCTTGCAGTGGCTCTGGGTCAGCTTGAGGGTAATCTTTCCATGAAGATTCGGGATATACATGCAAGCATCTTAAGCCTGCTTGCTCATATCGAGGCATCCCTTGATTTTTCCGAAGAAGGGATAGAGCTAATGGAGGATGAGAACATACTCGGAGGGCTTTTAACAATAGAGACACAATTATCTTCATTGATAGAGTCTTCACGGTATGGCAAGATGCTAAAGGAAGGGGCATCCTGCGTGATTGTCGGCAGACCCAATGTTGGCAAATCCAGCCTTCTCAACGCCCTTCTTGGTGAGGCAAGGGCAATTGTTACCCATGTTCCGGGCACAACCAGGGATATTATTGAAGAGATTATCGATATTGGGGGTATTCCATTAAAGATTGTGGATACAGCGGGCTTAAGGGAAACGATTGATATTGTAGAAAAAGAAGGGGTAGCAAGGGCATGGAAGGCAATGGAGGGAGCAGATATTATCCTGCTGGTGATAGATGTCTCTTGTCCGCTTATGCCTGAGGATCTGTTGATCATAGAAAGGCTAAGGATGAGAATGTGTGTTGTTGCCATGAACAAATGCGATCTGGTGAAGGTTGTTGATGAAATAGAGCCATTGTTGTCAGACAAGCCCATAGTTTCCATCTCTGCCAAACTTGAATATGGATTGGATGAATTAAAGAATGCGATCAAAAGACTGCTGCTGGCTGGACAGGTAAACATTGGTGAAGGGGTAATGGTAAGCAATGTTCGGCATGTAGATGCACTGCAAAAGTCACGATTAGCTATCCTGCAGGCACAAGACATCCTTAAGACAAACCATTCTCCAGAGCTTGTTGCCATAGACTTGCGCAATGCCTTGCTTCATCTGGGTACAATCATAGGAGAAACAACCACAGAGGATGTTTTGGATGTTGTATTCTCAAGATTTTGTATTGGGAAGTAGTGTAATACACCATAACATTAATTTATGATAGTTTAATAGTAACTATTCAGATGTGTAATAAAGGAGAAAAGGGGAAGACGGAGAAATGGGGAAGATTAATAGGAGTCAGAATATTCTTAATTCTGTCCTTTTGTATTCTCCCCTGTTCTCCCCTGTTCTCCCCTTTCTCCCCTTTCTCCTTATCTTACACATTTAGATAGCTGAATGGTTATAATTTAGCAAGAATTAATGTCAAGATGTACTACACTCAAATTATGGAAAATAATTATGTTGAATATTAAAAAAATAAAAGAAAATTTACATAAATGTGAAGAAATAAAAAGACATGCTCGTCTTAAGCGTTTTGATGCAGCTACAACTGATTTCTGTGCAATTGTGCAGATGATCATCAGCAGATATTCCCCTAAAAAGATTGTACAATGGGGATCGTTATTGTTTCCTGAACAGTTTGACGAAAATTCTGATATTGATATTGCCATAGAAGGGATTTCTGATGCAGCAAGATACTTTTCGCTGTTGGGGGATGCAATGGAGCTGACACGATTTCCGCTGGATATCGTTCAATTAGAAAAGATTGAACCTGAATTTGCAGAATTAATTTTATTAAAAGGAAAGGTTATTTATGAATCTTGAAACAGACATCCAGACATTACGCGCGGAAATCAACAAGTCACTTTCGGTACTGGTCCGTATAGAGGATTATATTGTAGATTTTCAACAGCAAAAATTAAATAAAACGCCCGGGTCTGATGAAGCAATGATCATCACACAAGCACTTACAAACTATTATACCTGTATAGAAACGCTTTTTCTCCGTATTTCCAAATTTTTTGAAAATAATCTTGATAAAGAACAATGGCATCGTTGCCTGCTGGAAAAAATGACATTGGAAATTAGGAATATCAGGCCAAAAGTTATCTGTGAATCCGTGTATCATGGTTTATTGGAATTGTTGAAATTCCGACATTTTTCAAGATACTATTTTGAACTGAACTATGATTGGGATAAACTAAGATTTTTATTGAAAAAATTCAACGATATTCATGTTCAGGTCAGGATAGACCTGTCAGAATTCGACTGTTTTTTAAGCATATTGATAGATTCACAAGAGGAAGCAGGTAGTGACGCGTCAACCTTAATTTGACGCATAACAAGTAGAGATATCCCTGCCAGAGAGGCTCTCTCCTTGTGGGTGTCTGTTAAGCAGGGACAAGGGAGTAGCACTCCTGGCACCCTGCAGCTACGATGTGATCGATTGTTGTGTGTGGGAATCTTTGTAGCTGCGACCCTTGTGGTCGCTTATTGGTGGGGCAGAAACAGGGGAGGCAGCACCTCTGTCACCCCCTGCATTCGCGGGGCAGACTTCTCCATTATCAATTCTCCATTATCAATTATCTGCCACCCCCTGCATTCGCAGGGGCAGGCTCTGTCCATACATAATTAACTATGCGACAATTAACAGTTGACATGACAGTAGTGACGAACTGTCATCCGTCCCTGCCGCAGATGTTCTCATTGACAGGGGAAGTGGATAAAACATCAGCTCTGCGTTGTTCACCGAGAATTGCTGGTCTCCATCGCTGTATTCTGAATTCTGACTCATAGATGCCTGAATAGCTGCAATAAGGAATAAATTAGATGTCAAATTATATGGAACATTATCAAAACAAAAAGAACAAGCTATCTGAAGCGATAACATGGATAGCAACACCCTCAGCAATTGAGCTATTACTGGAACGCATAGGATATGAAACACTCATTGCTGTAGATACAGAATCAGACAGTCTTTTTTCGTATTTTGAAAAAGTGTGCTTGCTGCAGGTCTCAACACGGGAAATGGATTACATCATCGATCCGCTGGCATCATCCAATGCAGATGGGGTTGCTTCGCTTGCAACAGTTTTTGCTGATGAGCAAATCGAAAAAATATTTCACGCAGCACAGTATGATATTTCCTGCTTAAAACGAGATTATCATTTTGAGTTTAGAAATATTTTTGATACAATGATTGCTGCACGCATTTTGGGCTGGAAGAATGTTGGGCTTGGGAGCGTTTTACAAGAACGATTTGGCATCGTGCTGAATAAAAAGATGCAACGGACAAACTGGGGACATCGTCCTCTCATTGCTGAACAGATTGATTATGCAGGCAAGGACACACACCACTTGATTGATCTGCGCAACTTGCAGATCAACGAACTTAGAAAGCTGGGTCGTTTGGAAGAAGCCTACGAGGAATTTGATCGTTTAACGCGTGTTCAGTCTACCCCAAAATATTTTAATCCAAATGCATACTGGAACATCACTGGAGCTAAGGACATGGATCCGATTGGCCTGGGGATTTTGAGAGAATTGTTTTGGTTTCGCAACAAGCAAGCGAGCAAGGAGAATCGACCTGTATTTAAGGTGATTCCTGATCATGTGTTGCTGTCTTTTGCAATAATGTATCCGCGTACATTGCAAGACCTTTTATCTATTCATGGTGTTTCTAATCACACAGTGCAATTGTACGGATATGCAATTTTAGATGCAATTGATCGTGGGCACGCCTCACCACAAACAGTGGCACCATACCTGCCATCATCTGGTCAATTACCACTTGATAACGATGCACGGGTGCGTTTTGCGAGATTGAAAAATTGGCGTAAACAACGAGCTATTGCCCGTGGGGTTGATCCAGATGTCATTGTGTCAAATGATGTATTGTTTGCCGCAGCAAGAGAGAGCCCACAGACAATAGACTCACTCGTAGCAGTAAGTAATTTGGGTCAGTGGAAATCCAAAGAATACGGTGAGGAAATTCTGAAAGCTATGCGGTAGATGGGTGGGGCAGACCCCTGTGTCTGCCCTGATAAGCTCTTATCCTTACCCACATCTTTGGGGGACAGAATTCTGATGGGAAATGCTGCAAAATAGCAGAAACATGTACTCCAAAATGATTAACAATTCATCAATTCCACGATTCAGCAATTGTCAATTGTTGAATTAATGAATTGTTGAATTGCTGAATTAATGGTGGTTGGACTTGTGGGTAAGGATAAGGATAAGCTACATGAAAT
>JAHIZN010000294.1 GCA_018814245.1 bacterium | reverse complement strand
TTTGTGTAATGTTAATAAGATATTCACCACCCCACCCCTGCCAGCTGGGGATAACTTGATACTCAAATATTTACCAATAATCTATTATCTCCCTATCTCCTTCATCTCCTTATCACCTTTTTATTACCTGAATAGTTACAAAAAATCAATTTTGATATATTGAGAAATTTATGTCATCTTGCGAATATGTATTGAAAAAAACAATTTGACATATTAAAAAATTTATGTTATCTTATATGAGTAGATTTATCATGTATCTTTTATAAAGGGGGTAGGTAATATGAAACAGATAGTTATTCTCGGTGCAGGTGCAGGCGGTACCATGTCTGCTAACCATCTTCGGAGGAAATTAAGCCCGCAAGAATGGAACATAACGGTGATAGACAGGAATTCCCTGCATTATTATCAGCCAGGCTTTTTGTTCCTTCCATTCAGGTTTAAGGGTTATCAGGATTTGACTGATGTTTCCAAGCCGGTAAAAAGGCTGATAGATGATCAGGTTGATGTGGTCAACGCAGAGATAACAGAGATAGATGCCAAAAACAATGTGGTCAAAACCAAGGCAGGTAACTTTCATTATGATTGGCTGATAAGCTCGCTGGGCTGCCGCATTATACCCGATCAGATAGATGGCATGAGGGAGGGGTATGAGAAGAATGTGTTTGATTTCTATACCCCGGATGGGGCAATTAAGCTCCAGCGGGCACTTGACCGTTTTGAGGGGGGTAGTTTGGTCTTCAATATTGCAGAAATGCCTATTAAGTGTCCCGTAGCACCAATAGAGTTTGTCTTTTTAGCAGACTATTACTTTCATACAAAAGGGATACGGAATAAGGTTGAGATAACGCTTGTTACCCCTTTAGCCGGTGCATTTACCAAGCCTATAGCCAGCAAGGTCTTTAGTGAAATAGCCAAGAACAAGGACATTAAGATAGTTCCTGATTTTAGCCTCGGTTATGTAGACCATGTAAATAAAAGGATAAAATCTTATACCAAACAGGAATTGGATTATGACCTTCTGGTGGCTATCCCGCCAACTGAGGGGGCAGCTGTAATTGAAGACTCCGGGCTTGGGTATGGTGCCGGGTATATTCGGACAGATAAACATACCCTGAAGGCTGTGGGGCATGACAACATCTATTCTATCGGTGATGGCACTGACTTGCTCACATCAAAGGCAGGCTCTGTAGCCCACTTTGAGTCTGAGGTTATGATTAAAAACCTTTTGAGTGAAATAAACGGTAAAGAGCCAAAGGCAAAGTTTGACGGACATTCTAACTGCTTTATTGAATCAGGGTTTAATAAGGCACTGCTTATTGATTTTAACTACAAGGCAGAGCCAGTGCCTGGAAAATTCCCTTTGCCTGTAATTGGTCCATTTTCTCTATTAAAGCAGACTAAGGTAAATCATCTGGGCAAGCTTGCCTTTAGATGGGCATACTGGAATCAGATTTTGCCCTGCAAGATGCCGGGTGAACCCATTATGACCAATCACTGCAGTCCAAGGGGTAAGAAGGTATCTATGCTTAAGGACGGCAAGGCTGCATTTGAGATATAAGATGGGGGAGTTGAGGCTGGATGATGTGATGATGTGGTTATCCCCTGCTGAAGAAGATATGAGGGAAAAAGGAGTAGTGGCAGACCTGCGTGTCTGCCTTTGATGAGGTTGTCCCCCTTTCTGCCTGTACGAGTACACACACAAGACAGATGACAGGGGCAGGCGTTGTAGGGGCGGGTTCCAAACCCGCCCTATTGGTTGTCTGCCGTTGGCAGGGGCAGGGGGCAGAACATCTACAACCATGGCTGAAACTCGGGTATCCTGATACTTACCCATCCTCTCCTTGCACCACCTGAACGATTATGATTTTTCCGCATGATGTCTTATATCCTTGCCCAAGGTCAGAAAGACAACATCCTCGCAGATATTTGTAGCATGATCGGCAATGCGTTCAATGTTTCGGCTGACAAGGATAATACATAATGCCCGTTGAATGGTTGTTGCATCAGACAGCATATAGGTCAGGAGTTCATGAAAGATCTGATTTCTTAAATTATCCACCTCATCATCCCTTTTAAGTACAAAGCGGGCTAATCCTACATCTTCATTGACAAATGAGGTAATGCTGTCAATGACCATTTCTTTTGTTATTTCAACCATGCGAGGAATATCTATAAGCGGCTTTAATGGTGGATATTCAAGGTATATGGCTGTGTTTTCTGAGATATTAACAGACTGGTCCCCAATTCGTTCCAATTCATTATTTATCTTCATTGCTGCTGTAATAAGCCTCAGATCAGCAGCTATTGGCTGTCGCAAGGCAAGCAGTCTTATACATAATTCGTCTACCTCAATATGCAGTTTATTTACCTCTTGTTCACACTCAAAGACCTGCCCGGCTAATTCCTTATTCCTCTCAACTAATCCACAAATGCTAAGATTTATCATCTTCTCTGCTACCTGACTCATGTAAACTAATCTGTCTCTTAACTCCTTTAGCTCAATATCAAATACTCTTTCCATTTTTCATCCTCCTTGGTTAATAGTAATCGTTTAGCTGTCAGCAGTCAGCCCAGATCATAAAATTAAGGCAAAGGAGTCAGTACCTCTGGCAGAGCTGACTACTTAAAAAACTGACCGCCTATTCTGTGTCTTTGTGTGAATCAAAAAAACCAAAATAAAAAATTATTGCCTGATCATTGATCTTACTTCAACGGAATCAAGCAATTTTGAGAAAAAACGCAAATGTTCAATTACCTAATTACGGCTATCTTACCAGTTGCCTTATTTCCTTGCGTATCAGTAATCAAATAAAAATACATGCCGCTTGCAAGCGTACAGCCTGCTGCATTCTTTACATCCCAATCCTGCGTGTTATTACTTGCCTTTATCTCTTTTACCAACTCACCGGATAATGTAAAAATCCTGATAAGGGAGAGTTCGATTGTCCCCTTAAAATATATCCTGTCATCTCTCCTTGCGTTGTAGGGATTGGGATAGACAATTACCTTTGGTGGTAGTGGAGATGATAAAAAGGCTGCCATGAATATGGAAAGATGTGTAACCTCAACGGTTACGGTATGATTAGCCATATCCGACTTACCGCCTGCTAATTCCCAGCGATTAGCATCTGTATTCAGCCAATAAATTTTCAAATCCCTGGCTTTATCGTCAGGGATAGTGGCAGGATACGGAATGGTAATCTTGAATCTACCTGTTGTTGTGCCGGCATTGGCATTCTCTCTCTCAAATAGCTTAAATTCTCTGACTGCCTCAGCCAATCCGGATATATCAACCCCTTTTGGCAGATTTTGGTCAGCAAGAGCAAAGTTTGCCTCATCCGGGTTGTCATTGATGGTTATGGTGGCTGTGGCATTGGTAAATGGGTTGTCTAATATCTCTATCTTTGTGCTATCATCAAGTGCTATCGTTGGTTTTTGACCCGGTGGAATAATCTCCTTTTTGTCTGCTACTTCAATAATAACAGTAGCAAAGCCGGTATTTCCTGCCTGCTTACGGACACTTACAATGATGATATTTTTTCCTGAATAAAGTGATAAGGTGGTAGTAAATGAGCCTCCAGTAATATTGAGTGGTGATAGTATCCCATTGTGGGTTAAGGTGCCAGTGATAAAAGCTGTTCCAGTGACTGTTCCTGAAAGTAGTGTCTGGGTGGCATTGATAAGGATTGCTCCATTTATTGGACTGCTAATATTAACAATCAGGGTCAAGGTAGCAGCGATAGGTGTAGTTGTTCCTGCTGTTACTGTTACCGAGCCAGACCAGTCGTAATAGCCATGCTTGGTCAGTTTGATAGTGTGCGTGCCGGGGATGATGCCGGTTAAGGTAGCTGGGGTAATAGTGCCTGTGTCTATTCCATCAAGCAAGATGTTGGCTCCGGCTGGTGTGGAGGCAACTGAGATAGAGCCAGTAATCAGGGTCAGGGTGGCGGTAACATCTGTTGTTACCTCTGCCGGGACAGTTACCGTTCCAGTCCAGTCGTAATAGCCGGATTTGGTCAGTGTTAGAGTATGCGTGCCGGAAATAATGTCGGTTAAGATGGCTGGGGTAATAGTGCCTATGCCTACTCCGTCAAGCAAGATGTTGGCTCCGGGTGGTGTGGAGGTAACCGAGATACTGCCGGTAATCAGGGTCAGGGTAGCGGTAACATCTGTTGTTACCTCTGCTGTTACTGTTACCGAACCAGACCAGTCGTAATAGCCATGCTTGGTCAATTTGATAGTGTGTGTGCCGGGGATAATGTCGGTTAAGGTAGCTGGGGTAATAGTGCCTGTGTCTATTCCATCAAGCAAGATGTTAGCACCAGCCGGTGTGGAGGTAACCGAGATAGAGCCGGTAATCAGGGTCAGGGTGGCGATAATATCTGTTGTTGCCTCTGCCGGGACAGTTATTGTGCCAATCCAATCGTAATATCCGGATTTGGTCAGTGTTACAGTGTGTGTGCAAGGAATAATGCCAGTCAAAATGGCTGGGGTAACTGTGCCCGTGCTTGTTCCATCAAGCAAGATGCTGGCTCCGGATGGGATGGAGGTAATTGAGATAGTGCCGGTAATCAGTGTCAAGGTGGCGATAATAGGTGTAGTTGCTTCTGCCGTTACTGTTACTGTGGCAGACCAGTCGTAGTAGCCATGCTTGATCAGTTTGATAGTATGCGTACCGGGGATGATGTCGATTAAGATGGCTGGGGTAACTGTGCTCTTGTCTATCTCATCAAGGAAAATATTAGCTCCGGCTGGGACGGAGGTAACTGAAATACTGCCCATTGGCTCTATCTCAGTACTAAAACTCCACACTGGACTTGTAGAACAATCGCCATAATTATCTTTAGCCATTATCTTCCAGTAGTAAGTATTGCCGTAACTGAGAGTACCTGGATTATAAAATGTTTCTCCTTGGATAGGATAGATTAACGGAGGTATAGTTGAAGTTCCAAGGTAAACATCATAGGTTACTGTATCTTTTATGTCCGGATCACCACCTGTCCAATTTAATGTCCTATCAATGGACTGGTTAGTAGTATCGTTTGAAGGCCAAGGATTACTGGGGATATTAGGAGCGTTATTGGGTATCCTTACATTTGCTTCGTTTGAATAGATGGAATCCCCTGATTTGTTATATGCCCTTGCTCGATAGTAATAAGTAGTATTCCCGCTTATTTCTGTATCCTTATAAAATGAGGTATCAGTCTCAATAATCTGTCGATAATCATCATCATTACCTACCTTACGCTCTACTTTGAAGGCTATCTCATTGTCAGAATTATCTGTCCAGGAAAGATCTGTGCAAGTACCGGAAATAACCGTAGCCAAAAGATTGTTAGGTGTAGTTGGTACTGGTTCTACTTTAGTTACAAAACTCCACACTGGACTTGCAGAACAAGCATCATAACTATCTTTAGCCACAACCTTCCAGAAATAATACTTAAAATAGGTCAAAATCCCAGGACTATAAGTGGTCTTTGTCTGTTCTGCAGAGACTAAAGGCGGATTAGTAATGCTTCCAAAGTAAACATCATAGACCATGGTATCTCCCAAATCAGGGTTACTGCCAGACCAAGTTAAAGTTATATTTACGGGCTGATTAATAGAGCTATCCGAAGGGAGCAAATTGCCAAGAGACGGAGGGGTATTTGGTGTTTTAATCTGTAATTCTGAAGAATATTCAGAAGAAATACCATTATAAAATGTCATAATTCGATACACATAGGCAGTATTCCCCATCAATCCTGAATCTTTATAAGAGGTTACATTCCCTGCTACAGTACCAACTTGACTATAGCTTCCTTCGATTCCAGTTTTACGCTCAATTCTAAATTCAGATATATCACTTGAATCACAACTCCATACAAGAAATATCTTATCAGGAAAAGCCGAACTCACCCTTAACCCAACAGGAGGTTTTATATTCTGGTTTTTTGTTGCAAAACTCCACAAAGATGATGATGTGCTTGTATTACCATCAAAAGCAGTTATATACCAGTAATAAGTTGTATTATAGCTTAATGTTCCAACATTAAGAGATATTTCAGATTGCTTATTAAATATGAGTGGAGGCGTAGAGGTTGTTCCAAAATATACATCATGTAAAACAACATTATTGTCAACATCTCCTCCTTGCCAAGAGAGAACAGGTGTAATACCCACATTTAAGTTTTTATCAACAGGCACAGGACTATGGGGAACAATTGGAGGGTTGTTGAATTTTATAGTAAACCTACCCTTACTAATAGTTTCTTTAAGGTGATTGACCGCATCATATCCGATTACCTTGATCAAACAATTACAAGATAAAATGTCAGGCACTGTCCATGAATACGAGCCGCTGTTTGATGTTCCTTCGGTAATAACCTTCCATGATTCTCCACTATCTATAGAGTAAAGGATATCGATAGAAGAAATACCAACATTATCCAAGGCTTGCCATAAAATCTCCTGCCAACTACCTCCTTCCCAAATCTCTCCACCATTAGGCTTAATTATGGAGACAGATGGGGCTGTGATATCTGAGATGCTAAAATTCTTGGATATTGCTGTAGCCACATTTCCAGATGTATCGTAAGCAAATATCCATACCTGAACAGAACTTGATGTAATATTTGGCACTCTCCATTCATAGGTTCCACTGTTGCTTATACCCACAGCAATATCTGTAAATGTAGCTCCGTTATCTATAGAATATTTAAGGGTAATAGTTGCTACCCCAATATTATCAGAGGCATTCCATGTAATGGTGCAAGTTGAACCAATGGATAAAGATTCTCCACCTATTGGGGTAAGTAAATTAACGACTGGTGGTACTGTATCACCTAAAGGGGTAAGGGCATTAGCATGATTGTAAAAGACCTCTTGATGCCCATCGCGAGAAGATGTCCAGACCGCATGTATCTGATTATCCTGAGAGATTGTGGCATTACTGCTGTATGATTCTACATTTTGACTTTCTATGTTAATCTGAATAGGAGAAGACCAGCTCTGTAATGTCTTCCTTTTATACATAAGCTTATATTTATTTCCATGCTCTTCATAGACAATATGGGGAAACCCCAACGAATCTACCATAATAAAAGGTTTACAAGGATACTGTCCGGGAATTTTATCCGAGACCTCTTCTGATGAAGACCAACTGGAACCATTATAATAACTGTATAAAATCTGGTTGATTTGGGGTGACCAATGATCATAATACCAAACCATGTGGAGATGATTATTGTTGTCAGAGATAAGATCAATTTGTCCCCTTGCAGAAGTGGTCACTGTCATAGGACTGGACCATGTACTTCCATCCCATTTGATATAGGCAATATTCTGAGGATAAAGACAATAAGCCAAATGGAGATTGTCGTTTTTATCAAAGATAACAGAAGGTTCCCAAGCCCCACCAGTTGTTACTTGAGTGATTGATGACCACTGACCATTATTATTTTTACTACGGTAATAGATGTTTGACTGACCAGTAATTGCGTTGTTTGAATTCCACGAATAACCATCCTGCCATGCAATATATACATTATTTGAAGAATTTATGGCAATCTCTGGATTTCTTGAAACAGTCTGTTCTACATCCTCGCCTGTTAGAGTTCCCTCTTCAACCACAGATAACGAGTTATTACTATCATATCCGCCAATCACATAGATCTTATTCCCAATAACCTCTGAAACTGCATAAGCACGAGCAGTAGGCATAGAGGTATTGCTATTCCATCTATCGGTTGTCGGATCATATCGTTCAACAATATTTAGATAACTACCATCTCGACCACCAATAACATAAATTTTCCCATTTATCACCTTAGCCACAGCACCCTCACGACGAGTTGGCATAGAGGCTTTAGCACTCCAGGAATCAGTAGAGGGATTGTATACCTCAACAGTATCTATTGATGAATAATTACTGGCATCTTTTCCACCAAAAACATACATCAGATTGTTCACTACTGCAACTGCTGAAGAACATCTTGCGGTTGGCATAGGTTTCTTGGTAACCCAAGAGTCTGTCATAGGATTATATTCTTCAACGGTATTAAAGAATTTATCGCTTGCTCCACCTATTGCATAAACCCTTCCGTTTACTGCACAGACTCCTATACCCCACCTTAGCGTAGGTATGCTTGCACCAGTGCTCCAACTATCATTTACAGGGTCATATATTTGTATATTATTATAAGAAGGAACGGCATAAATCTTGTTATTGATAACCGCTGCACCACCCTTACCTATACACAAAGGTAAATCTGCCTTTCTTGTCCATGTATTATTTGTTGGATTATATTCATAATTGCTGATTATATCATTGCCACCAAAGACATAAATTTTACCATTAACCATCCCAGATGCTGCCTCTTTTTTTGTTTCAGGCATATTGGCTTTAGTCGTCCATGTAAAATCAAGCGGCTGAGCTATGCTTGATATATTCAGAGGAATTGTCCAGATAGAGCCGTTGAAATATGTGTAGTAGATGTCATCTTGGTTGAAATAAGTAAACGGACCATTGATGGTATCAAGCCATGCAATATGTGGATAACCATAGGAGTCTATGGCTATACGCAAATCATCTATGGAATGACAACCAGTTAATTTACCGACACCCATCTTTTGTGTCATGCTATAAATAGTAGTTGGCTCTGACCATGAACCACCAGAAAATTTTTTATAAAGTATCTCCTGTTTGATTACCCGTACATCATTACTTGTTTGATCATCCTGAATATATCTATAAACCATATGAAGATTGCCGGATTTATCTGCAACAACAACAGGATTGGAATTGTACTGCTCTCCTTTTGTTGATAGAATACTGGTAATTTTTTCTGGCATTGTCCATGGAGGAAGTGGTGGTGAAGATGGATCATTTATACTGAAATAGCCATCACTCCAATCCTCGCTCCTATTACCATTAAGGTCGCTAACTTCTATCTTTACCCTTGCCTCATTTGTTACACAGCAAGAAGAGTTTGGAAGTGTCCATGTGTAACGACCTGTAGTATTTGTTTTAATATCAATATAATCATTCTCATCTCTATCTCCTCGGTAATATATCCCAAGTGACATCCCACTAATCCCATTAGGGGCAGAGACCTCCCATTTAATCTCCTGCTGTGAACCCAAGTTCCATACCTCACCACCATTAGGAGAAAGAATTTTTACGCTTGGAGGAGTTCCACTGACTATCTTATATGGCCCAGCCATTGCCTCAGTTCTATTCATCGCAGTATCCCATGCAACCATCCTTATCTTTAATTGGTCTGTGAGTGGAGCATCCGGGGGAATTGTCCAGTAGTAAGCATTCTGTACGAAATTTGAACCAACTACAAAACCTGTCGTAATAGTTCCCCATGTTAACCCATTATCTGTTGAATAATAGAAGTCAAGGTCTTTTATGCCTATATCATCGCTGACCACAAAACCGACAGGATATTTATATCCTGTTCTGAATACCTTCCATTGGAAGCCAAGATAAGATATTACAGGTGAGTTATTATCCAGATAATTAATCTCATAGCTCAAGAGATTGTTATCAATATTGCCTTCAATAAAATACCCTTCCGTATTAATCCAGGCATCAATATAGCCTTTACCTGCCTTAAGATTTTCAAGGGTTACAACTTGAGAAATTGTTGTTTGAGCACCCGGGGCAAGTTCAGGGATTAATGTTCCAAAATTGTAAAGTTTTTGTTCCTTGCCACCTTTTGATGATGAATAATAGAAGAAGACCCGTCCCCATGGAGCAACATATGTCCCTTGATTCTTTACTGTTAGATTTAGCGTAACCCGAGAGTTAGGGGTAATAGTTCCATCTACCACCAAAGATACAGGGATTAAGTCTGCATAGGAGTATGCCGTTGTGAACCTCCATAAAGGACCAAAGGTCTCCAAGCCTTTATCATCCTTAGCCCTTATCTGCCAGTAATAGGTTGTGCCCGGAGCTAAGTCATAGCTAAACTGATAAGTTGGGTTTGCATCTACTCCAAAACATTTTCTATAGCACATATCACTCGTATTTGTTCCAAACCTGACTGCATAATCCACAGTTCCATCAGGGTCTCCTCCTGTCCATGTCAAGGCTGGCATTCTTGAAACATTAGTAGCACCATCAGGAATATTTGGATTACTTGGGGTATATGGAGGGAAATTAACCCTTACCTCCAAATCCACGATATTGCTCCATCCACTGCTCCCCTGGCTATTATTAGCCCTCACACGGTAATAATAAATACCATTTTCCTTACCTGCTATATATTGAGGACGAGCGGTTGTAGAATATTCTCTTATCTGCCTAAAGGATGAATCTGTGGATTCCTGAAGGGTGTAGCTGGTTGCATCACTGATTTCTCTCCAGGAAATGGTGTAATAATTGTTCTCCGTGTAATTGCCCGGGTCATATAATTCATGGGTAGAAGGTATCGAACCGCTTGAGGAGATACTAAATTGCCCACTATAAGCACATCCTACATTTCCAGCATCATTATAAGCAACTATGCGGAGTTCGGCTTCATTTGTATTAACATTAGGCACTGTCCATGTGTATTTATCAGAACCTGGTGAGTGGACAGCAATTGTTGATGAATATATTCTGTTAGCATTCTTCCAGTCATCAGAAGTCTGCCACACCTCTACAGAAATATCACCTGCTTCATCAAATACAGTAATTGGGATTGGATATGGATTGCCTGCAAATACTGCTACTACACCAGGGGGAGAAGAGGGGGGAGGTACAACCCAAGGGCAATTACCATTATTTTTATGAAAAGATGTAACATATGCTATGTTTATATTTCTAAAACATATACCCTTTAATCCATTTAACGATGTATTAGTCAATACACTGTCCGAAACATCAATCATGTTTTTAGTATTATATCCTAATAATTTGAAAGTCTCTATATCTTGAATGTGCCAGAGTGTTTCATTGCTTACCACATATACTTTACCACTTGGCACACCGTGGATTAATGTCCCCTCTCTATAAACAACCGGTTCACCGGAAGGTTCAACTATACTGCCAACGACTTTGTTTTCACTCCACTCATATCCCCAGGAATCAAATACTCTTGGCGAAAGAATATGATGTTTCTTTCCATCCTTAATTAAAAATACCCTTGTTCCTACCTGCCTAATACAAGGGTAACCAGAAGGAGGAGGGGATATATCTATTCCAGTTGGATAACCATTGAGTTCTTCAGTCGAGACAGTAATGACCTTTCCCCAATCATATCTCCATGCAGTAAAAGTAGATGGATCGGGGATATGCCTTTTTTTGCCGTTTTCCAATACATATGCTTTACAACTAACTGGACTTTTAATTAATGTGCCGTCAGGATGCCAGCGGACTTTTGGAATTGTATCAAAGAGGGCTTGATAAATTGTACCATGATATTTACATTCTGAGAGCACGCTATACTGATAAAGAGGTTTAAGGGCATCAACATGACAGGCTGGGATTATAAACTCTGTGGCTATGTTTGGCACAACGCTATTCAAATTTTGTCTCATTTTATCTACGACACCATCGCCGTCTGAATCATCAAGTCCAAAAGGAGTGCCATACAATTCAGATGCATTTCCAATAATACACACATATTTAACATCTGAAGGAAGAGGCATCTTTAACTTACCTTTCTTATCGTATTCATTTAAGCCTGTTATCCGATATAGCGTATTGTTGTTGCCATCACAGTTTACATCCTTATTATAGAAACTATCAGGAATATCACTTTCAAAGCCACCAAATAGATATACTCCAGTCCCATCATTACAGCGAAGATCCCTTGTAGCTTCACTTTTATTTTCTACTCCTGAAATTATTTTAAAATTCCACATCCATGAACCCAAATGAGGTGTCCCTATAGTTACAAGTCTTGCTACTCGATGTCCTCCCTCTTCATTCGGTTTAACCCACCATTCATGATTATTTGGCATTAAATCATCTGAAAGCCTTTGTAGATACTCTCTTGCCGACAGACCTCCCATGCTGTGACCAATTAGAATGACCCTGCCATTGACTTGATTATACCATAATCCTTTATCTACTAATATTTCCTTAATACATAGATTAAGTGCTTTCCCTTGCTTTCGGATGGCTGCCTGATTGCTTAGTGATGATGCATCCCACGAATGGCTGTACATAGTATCAAAATTAAGTAAAAAAAAGTCCCCATTCGCATTATAATCAAATTCTTTCCATATCGGCTCTTCAACATCCTTAGCAATAGAACCAGTGTTATTATTATCATCTTTATTTAAATCAACTGATAGTACCCCTCCATAAGTCCATCCATAAGATTTGAACTGTGCTACTACCTCATCCCACATCGTATAACTACTATTAAGCCCATGGATAAGAATAATCGGATATGGAGGCTTTTCAGCCATAGCTTTTAGTGGCATACCTGCTATTAAAATACAAATCAATATAAAACCTGCAAAGAATTTAATCTTCATATTAATCACCTAACATGGACAAGATAGAACCAAAGGAATTCCGGAGACACAATGCTAAATTTTCCAGTACCATAGACTTTTTGACGGAATTAACAGGATAATTTAAGAACTCAGGCTTTAGCCTTTCATAAATGAAATCCTACGAGGATTAATTCCAGAACAGTTGCCCTGTCTAACCCCTATCTTATTTATCCTGTTATCCTGTTTTAAATCTTTCTCTAACAGCACAACTCAGATTTCTTTGTTGACTTTCCGTCTAAGATAAGTCATAATTGAATCAGGCCCTACAATTTCTAACCCATTCTGTTCAAATGGCTGCCAATCTTTGATGTCGTAAGTGTAGATTTTTCGTATGCCTGAAGACAGTGCTGCTCCTGCATGTCGGGCATCATGTATACGCCTGGCAGTAAGTTTATGCTGTGCTGCCAGGTTAAGTGCACACAAAATTGCCTCCATTCCTTCTTCGATTATTTGGATTGCTGAAGGTGGCTCAACTAAAAGTCGAACAGCTTCTGCTGCCTCCATAGAAGTATGAGGAGGTTCTGCCTTTTCCCATGTTAGTGCTCCATAAACTTCTCCAAGGATACTGGCTGTGGTACAGACAGGCAGATTTCCCAAACGTGCTTGTTCGACCAATGCACGAGCTTCATTGTAGCGAGGATCGTTCTTAAGTAGAGCACCGATGAACAAACCAGCATCAAATAATATTCTCTGATGTAAATTATAGTTCTCGGTTCTGGCTGTAGATAACATCTTTCCACCCCTCAGGAACATAGCCATTTAATACTGGAAGCGGTTTGAGTTGTGGCTTTGGCTCGATAGCTACCTCATCACCCCCAGGCAGACGAATAATAAATATCATGTGCTGATTGACTACATCCATAAGGATTTTCTCAACCGGTTGCTGTTTTAGTTCTTCTAATGTAAGTATTTGACTGGTCATATTACTCCTCCAATAGCTATTAAAATTATACTAAAAGTTTGCTATTGTATCAACAGAAATATTCTAATTCCGTGGACACAATACTAAATTTTCCGGTACCATAGATTTTTTGACAGGATTAACAGACTCCATCAATTATCTTAACCCTTCTTAAGCCCTATCTTCCTCTGTTCTTTGGTTAGCGGAGTCATCAAGCTTTTTATGGCATCAAAAGAGGGAGATCAGGGACACTCTTTGCAACCACATATTACATACCATGTTACAAATGAATTATTTCCTTGGTCTGCCTCTTCTAAAAAGATAAATCCTTCCTTTCACATTCACCAATTGTTTAGTAAAGGATAAATCAGGATAAATCAGAGTCAGACCTTGAATGTAGAATCCTCTGTCGAGTATCAACCTTTTCAACCTCCATTGTAATTAATGCTCCTCACAGAACCGTGCCTGAAATTTTCCCTCACACGGCTCTTCATAAATGAAATCCTAAAGGATTAACTCCAAGCAAGAAGCAGAACCTTTGACAGATTCTCTGCCTAACTTATCAGTAAG
>JAHIZN010000038.1 GCA_018814245.1 bacterium | reverse complement strand
TCGACAGGCTGTTACGGAATGCGACTTTTTGTCATTTCGAGGTAATCCGAGAAATCTTAACCTGTTGGGCATCAACGAGTTGAGATTCCTCACATTAGTTCGGAATGACACTTTAACCTATTCCGTAACAGCCTGTCGACGGCTGTAGCTGCAGGGCTTGTCCCTGCTTATTTAAGTTATTCTGGAACACCACTCAATCTTTGTGGCTTGCAATATCCACAAGTTATTGAGCAATTACCATTCCTGCCCCTGTGAATGCAGTGGCAGGAGTGACACATGTTTAATCCTAAACTTTAATGATGACGCAGCACTACCTTGCATACCCCTATTTCCTCTCCCATTATACATTCCCCCCCTTTTTTTATTCCGGCTCTATTTAGCCTAATCCAAATATCATGTTTAGGGCAAATCCTTCAATAAGCTTGAGGCTTCCAGAGAAGTACTCAGTCGATTCTCCTGACACCTTCCCTCACCTGATAACTGAGGCATTACATTTGATAGAGTAAATGCTGCAATTCACCGAAAATAGCTGTCAAATACTTGAATTCGGCAATTACCTGAATCTAAAACATAAATCCTGTTTCCTTTTATGGCTATTTTAGAAGGGCTGTCAAACTGTCCTGAATCTTTGCCTTGAGTACAAAAGCTTGATATTTCCTGTATCTCTTTCTCGAATAACCAAATCATGTGACTATCGGTATCAGCCACATAGACGCAATTATCATCAACCGCTATCCCTGATGGCTTGTTTAATCCACCTTGCACGCTGCATATCCAACTGCTGGATTTTCCTCGCCTTAATATACGGCAGATACAATTATTTTTAATATCCGTAACAAAGATATACCCTTGCTTCATGGCTATTCCAAAAGGATTCCACTCCCTGTGGTCAGCCAGACTCCATTTAAGATTTAATAACATTGTGTCAAAACATAATATCTTGTCTTTACCGGCAACATAAAGTTCATTCCCTTCTACGGCTATTCCTTTGGGGTTGTTAATCCTAATCGTCCTTAATATCTCTCCTTGCGGACTTAATTTTATAAGATTATCCGTGTCAATAACATACATCTTCCCTTCATCATCTACCGCTAAACCTGATGGGTTAATAAACTTGAGTATTTGTGCCCACTATCCCTGCAAAATCACCATTTGAGGTAAATTTTTGTATCCGGTGATTACCTGTATCGGCAACATAAACATAACCATCTTTATCTATGGCTATATCCTGAGGATTATTGAATTGAGTGAAATTCTTACCTGATGAGCCAAACGAGGTGTAGAAAAAGATATTCCTGCCTGCCTCTATCCTTCCATCTTTATGGTATTTGGGATATTCAGGGGTTAGTTTAGGTGGTTTCTGAGGGGTGGAAGATGATGACAATTCTGGCAGTGTTCCTTGAATTTTAACACAGCCTATGAAAATAATGCTGATTATTAAGCAACAGGCAATGAGTTTATAATGATGGCAGGCAACCTCTGCCCAGACCTTTACTTCAAGTAATGGGTATTTCATTTCTCCCTTCTTCTTTTTATGGATTTTGCAAGATATTATGCGTCCCTATTTTGCGTAAGATAAGGACTTCTTCTTCTATCTTAAAAGTAAAACGATAATCCATAGTTACGCTTGCCTCCCAGATATTAGCATGGCTTTTTATCTTCTTTGTCCTTAAGGAAGGATAATGGAGGTCTCCTAAAAGGAGTCCTAACTTTTCATCAAATTCTTCTTGAATTCGATCAGGTAACTTTCCATACTGTTTAAGGAATAATCTGGTATAACGGACATTCATAGTCTTCCACTCTTTAGAGCTCTAATAGCCTCTTTGGCTGTGTCAAAGACTTGGCTGACTCTGCCAGCCTTGATATCCTCATCAGCCTCTCTTTCTCCTTCCTGCCACTCCTTTGTCCAGAACCATGCCTGGTCTTTATCTATCAATTCCTTTGCCCTTAAAATCACTGCCCCATCTCTTGCTTCTGCCTCCAGATAGTCTCCATCTTTAAGGTTCAAAGTCTTGCGTATTGTAGCAGGCAGAGTGATTTGAGAATGCCTGCGTAGTTGTAATAATGGCATACTTTCCCTCCTGAATTCTTAATTTCTGAAATTATTATATATTAAAAACTATTTCTTGTCAAGCATTAAAACCATCTTCCCTTCATCATCTATGGTTAAACCTGATGGATTAATAAACTTGAGTATTTGTGCCCACTATCCCTACAAAATCACCATTTGAGGTAAATTTTTGTATTCGGTGATTACCTGTATCAGCAATATAAATATAACCATCTTTATTTATGGCTATATCCTGAGGATTATTGAATTGAGTGAAATTCTTACCCGATGAGCCAAACGATGTGTAGAAAAAGATATTCCTGCCTGCCTCTATCCTTCCGTCTTTATGGTATTTGGGATATTCAGGGGTTAGTTCAGGTGGTTCCTGAGGGGTGGAAGATGGTTGCAATTCTGGCAGTGTTCCTTGAATTTCAACACAGCCTATGAGAATGATGCTGATTATTAAGTAACAGGCGATGAGTTTATAATGATGAATGTGCATTTCCATTTTCCCCCCTTGCAAGCATAGCTACACCGTGTTCGATAAATGCGAAAGGTAAGGCGATTGAATGTTTCATCGTTCTAAACCGGCAAGGTAAAACCTTCGCATATTCCATAAATTGGACGGATCAAAGCCTTTCCCAAAATCGTTTGATAATCGAAGTGAAAGATTTTCCAGCACCTTTTTGCCATATTCAGCTTTTTTCGTGCCTTTCTGCTCATCTTCTACAATCAGCTTTCCCACATTCCAATACGCTTCGACCATGATAAAATTGACCGCTCCTATGGCTCGCGTCCGCGACTCTGTTAAAATTGCCTTGATGTTTTTATACAATTGGCTGCTTGTGATCACTTTGTTTTCTTCTTTCTTTTTGTCTGGCATTTAATGCCTTTTTTTTATGCTTTTACAGAATTACTTGGGTTTAAGATGGGCGATGGTTCTGGTTTCTTCCCTGGTTTCTCACCACCAAGACACTATCTGTCTGAAACCTTTTAGAAATATGGAAAGTGTCCCTCTATTCCCAATCTTTCACAATAAATTCTGCTCTTTTCAATAATTCATCAAAAGTAATGACCTCAATCCCATGTACACTTTGTCTAAACCTATGAAAAGTGCCTCTTTTATCTCTCGTCTCCAACTGATTAAGTCTGCCGATAACCAGAATACCATTGGGCGTTACTGTAAAAATATTTTCATTTTCTAAACGGTCTCTGTTGTCATCTTCCTTGGATCCGTTTATTTCCCAAGTTGACTTATTTGCCTGTAACTGTGTTATTCCATCCGTTAGCTGTTTCGATAAGCCCCATGCACCATTCCGTTGAGGTTCAGTACCTTGCAACAGTGGAGTAAATGGAGTTTTTATCTCAACAAGCACAATAAAGCTAATGTCTCCTTTTGTAGAAGTGAGGTAGTCTCCTCTTTGTCCACCGGTACCATCAACCCGTGTACCTCCATAATTTGGCTGCGTTTGTTCCTGTCGCAGAATTTTATAGTTTAACCCATAACCAAAAATCCACTTATTTACTTCAAAAAATCTTTGCCAATAGTCTTCGTGTTTATCTCCATCATCAATACTGTTTCTAAATTCTTGAAGAGATAAGTTGCGTTCCTCCTGAATCTGTAGCAACGATAATCTTGTAGCTTCCTTTGGATTAATACGCTTAAGCTCTTCCCACAACTGGTTACTAAACCCTTTTGCTAGTATCTGGTTAACCACTTCTTTGACATTTCTATCTGAAATAACTAAATATTCATGTTCACCATATTCAACCGGTATGTCTCTTCGTTTTTCAATTTCCTCACAAAGTATTTTTGTTTGTTCTGTGCCTAATTCAATACGAACACCTTCGTATAATTTCAAACTCCTGAAATCTTTTTCTTTTAATTCTTCCCATGTTTCGTCTTTCGACTTTTTGAAACGAACCAACCAACCCCTAACGCCTCCTTGGTGGACTTGAGGTTTGAAAATCAAAGCTGTTGTAGGTGTTTGTTCAAGCAAAATATAGTCTGTATTTACTATTCCTTTTCCAATTGATAATGTTCTGATTGTATCTGTCATTGTTTTATTCGCCCCACACCTTTACTAAAATCTCCTCAATCCGCTTTTCGGCTTCGGACTTGAGCAGTCGCACGCCTTCCAGTGCCTGCATCTGCCGGTTAAGTTTTTCTACGATTTGGCGTTGGGTTTCGAGAGGAGGGAGAGGGATTTTAATTTGTGCCAATTGATCCTGATTTATTTTTGGCATTCCAGATCTTCCTTCTTGAAAAGATTCTGTCTTCTTAGCAAAAAGCTTTGTCTGTAAAACCATCGCTAAATATTTTCCCAATATTAAATCGCCATTCACTTTTAGCGGGTAAATGTCCGAACTACACACACCATCAAAATCAGCATAAAAACACTTTTGTAGATTCGGTCGAACTTTACTGTATACAACATGATCTTTCTTAAAGGCAAACGAGGGACCAATTATTCCGGCTTTTTGCACTGTTTGTAAATTTAACAATCTTCCTGTTCCACTTTCTATATTTTCGCCTCCAACATAAGTTTCGTTCATCAAAGCATCCAAGTCTTTTACAGGTGAACCGTCTACTTGAGCAAGTTTTCCAATAAATTCTTCCTGATGATGACTTTCTAAAAATTGATCAACAGTAAAACCTTCCTCAATCCTCTCCGCCCCCTCAATAATCTGCTTTTGCTTTTCGATTTTCCCCACGATTTCGTTTTGGGCTTCAAGCGATGGGAGAGGGATTTTGAATTTTGCTAAAAATTCTACCCCGGCTTCATTCTTAATTCCGCCAGCTTTTTCAATATTCACAATTTCTAAAAACTTGCTTGATCGTAAAATCAACAACAGATATTTTGGATTCACTTCTGGATTTATTAAGTAAACTTGATAATGCGTTGAGCAAACCAAATCACATGGACTTAAAGCCATTGCCCCTTGATGAACATTTATTTTAGAAGTTATCAAATCGCCTTGATTTGCCTGATACAAATCCATTCCAGTTGCTCGGTTTTCGCGTAAGTGGATTTTCCCATCACCAAAGGATATTTTTTCAATCACATCAAAATCACCTTGAAAATCGTCTTTCTTGATTTTTTCATATTTGGGAACGAGCAAACAGCCAAGCTCAACTAATGGATACTGAAACCCCTTTCTCAAAATCTCTTCCATCTTTCCCAACTTCCCATCTTGCTCCAAAACCTTTTTATCCAATCTACTCAAGTATTCTCTCGCAATATCCATTTGCAAAGCATCTTTGGAATCAAAAGAAGCAAGGATTAATAGAGCTGTTTGGGGATTG
>JAHIZN010000293.1 GCA_018814245.1 bacterium | reverse complement strand
CATGGCACATGCTTGCGTATTGGATTCTTTGTAGCTGCGACCCTTGCGGTCGCCCTTTGTGTGTCAGCAGGGACAAGCCCTGCAGCTACAATCATTTGTATTGACTTGTAGCTGCAACCCTTGTGGTTGCCTATAAGCTGATCAAGGCAGGGACAAGCCCTGCAGCTACATGGCACATGCTTGCGTATTGGATTCTTTGTAGCTGCGACCCTTGCGGTCGCCCTTTGTGTGTCAGCAGGGACAAGCCCTGCAGCTACAATCATTTGTATTGACTTGTAGCTGCAACCCTTGTGGCTGCCTATAAACTGATCAAGGCAGGGAGCTGATAGCCGAGGTATTACACAGCTCAAAAAAGTACTTGACAAAATACATCCTCTATGGTATCATCTTATTTCATACTAATTGAGGTATTGACTTGATTTTAGAGAGTACAAGGGTGTCTTATTGAAAAAGATAAGACACCCTTGTTGTGTATTTAATAGGGGTAGGGAATTAACATGAAAAAACCAGAAATTGTGATCTTTTGTTGTTATAATTGTACCTCCAGCGAGGATGTTGATTCTATTGAGAGACATGAAGCTGCGGATATCCGCCTGATCAAGCTGCCATGCTCCGGCAGGCTTGAGGTGCTTCATATCCTTGAGGCATTTGAAACAGGATCTGATGGGGTAATTGTGCTAACCTGTCTTGACGGAAAGTGTCAGTCACTTGTTGGGAATAAACGCGCCAAAAACAGGCTTGAACTGGCAAAGAAATACCTTGATGAGATAGGTCTTGGACAGGGACGGCTATTAATGAAACAAACCTTTTCGTCCGCTTCTGAGGATAAACAGCCGTTGACTGAGGCTGTGGATGAAATGATTGGCAGGGTAGGGGAGATGGGGCAGAATCCATTACAGTAGTCGCACCTTTTATAGGTGCGTTAATTCCGCAGGTATAAAACCTGCGACTACCAACTGACTGTTCAAAAAAAGGAGATTATTAATATGCCGAAAAAATATCATATAAGTATAACACCAACACCATCAAGGTTTACACCCGTTGGCAAGGTATCTGCTATTGAACGGGATGGTTGTCTTGGGTGTGCCAAGTGTGCCAAGAAATCATGCGTCTATGATGTGTATAAAAATCGCAGCTTTGACTCAAGACAATTGGCAGATACGATTGATTATTTGTGCAAAAATTGCTTCCGTTGTGTTCAGGAGTGCAAGGGGAGATTATTCTCAAGGGCAGTAAACCCTGAATATAAAAGGCTTGGGGATTCATACTGGAAGCCGGATATTATTGCTACTACTTGGTATCAGGCAGAAACCGGCAAGATCCCGGTTTCTGGTGCCGGCTATCTGGGACCATTTACGGGTCATGGCTTTGATTCCATGTGGACAGATATGTCTGAGATTGTCAGACCTACTCGTGATGGTATCCATGGCAGAGAATATATCAGTACCAGCATTGATCTTGGCAGAAAACTAATCAGGCTTGAGTTTGATACAAATGGCTGCCTTGTCTCTAATCCGCCGAAAGTCGCAAGTATTCCTATGCCAATCATCTTTAACACCTTGCCATTTGGTAAAATAAGTAAAAATCTGAGGCTATCCATGGCTAAAGCTGCTAATAAATTGGACATTCCCATGCTGATTGAGGCAGAGGAATATTTTGATGAGCTTGCTCCGTACAATAAGATCATGATGCCACAGTTTACCATAAAAACATTTGAAACACATAAGGAATTGCTCAAGCAAGTAAGGTTGGCTGAATTTATATATGAAGAAAATATCATGAAATATGTTGCTCAAGCAAAAGAGATTAACCCTGGGCTAATTGTTTCTGTAAGGGTCAGGTTCGATAAAAACGCAAACAATATTGCACAGAGACTGATACAGGATGGGGCAGAGATTATCCATCTTTATGCGGATTATCAGGGAAATGAGCATGATACAGAACAGCCGCGATTTATCAAGGATATGATGCTGGATATTCATCGCCAGCTTGTGGCTAATGCCATAAGGGATGAGGTATCTATTATCGTCTCTGGCGGCATTGGTCTGGCTGAACACTTGGCAAAGGTCATCTTGTGCGGGGCAGATGGGGTAGCTGTTGATTTGACACTGCTTATTGCCTTAGAATGTCGGATGTGTAAAAGGTGCACAAAGGGGCTGTCTTGCCCGGTAGACATGGAAAAGATAAAGACAGGATGGGCAAGCAAGCGAATAATAAACCTGATGGGTGCATGGCATTCCCAATTAATAGAGGTCATGGGTGCTATGGGTATTCGAGAGGCGCGCAGGCTTCGGGGCGAAACAGGAAGGGCAATGTTCCTTGAGGATTTAGAAAGGGATTTTGTTAATGCTATTACAAGCGTTCAGCCGTAATAATTGTAGTAACTGCTCAATATCCTGTGGCAATTCGCAGGAGGTTGAAAGCAACAGCAGCTATTCAGGCAGCAAGAATACAGATACAGAGGAAGAGCCACAAAGGGTGTAAATTCTAAGAGATAAAACATTATCGGGCTCTTCTCATTTGCGGTTACCTTGTTATAGTTATTGTTCGCAATTCTTAGGGGATATGGGGATAGAGAATAGAGAATAGAGAATAGAGAGATAGGGAGATAATGGAGAAAAGGGAAACACCCCCAATAGTTACACCCTTTGTGGCTCTTTCTCTTGTAAGTGTTTATCTATTGTTAATTGTGGCTTGCAAAATCCACAGGTTGTTGAGCAGTTACAATTAAAGCTTGTTAGCCAGTAGCAAGTGCAACAGGAGGAGAAAGAACCACAAAGGGTGTAAACATCAGGGGTGTTTCCCTTTTCTCCATTATCCCCCTATCTCTCTATTCTCTATCTCCCTATCTCCCAAGAATTGCGAGTAGTAACTAAGGTAATTGTAAATGAGAAGAGT
>JAHIZN010000292.1 GCA_018814245.1 bacterium | reverse complement strand
TTTATCCAATTTTTACTTGACAAATCTATTGGATTATGTTATAAATAAATTAAACTATCTGTGGAAGATAATAAATAATGTTATCACCTTCCTGCAAGCGTAAACTGTGAAGTGAAAATGGTAAGTGTGAAAAAATGCGGGGTGAGGAGAGGGAAGAAGCAGGTGCTGATGTGACAGAAGATTGTGATATGGTAGTAATCGTAAGTATATGCGGTGCAGCATAGTGAGGTTAATAATGGGCTTTGTGATAACAATTCGTTGGAGCTGACTGCGGATTTTGCATTTTACACTTTGTGGTGGTTCAAAGATTAGTGATGTGCTACATAGTAAGTGGTTATTCCTGCCCGCAGCAGCTCAACATTTGGCGTTATCTGTAATTTCACTTTAATCAGATAATGGGTGCAACTGCAGTCATTCAACAGTACATGGATGGAGTGCTAAATGAAACTGATTTTTGAATGGGACGAGGAAAAAGCCAAAGAAAATTTCAGAAAGCACAAAGTCAGTTTTGAAGAAGCAAAAACAGTTTTTGGTGATCCGTTCTTAATGACATTTCCTGATCCAGAACATTCTGACAGTGAACAACGCTATTTCAATATTGGTATTTCTTCAAAAGGACAAGTTTTGATTACTGTTCATACCGAACGAAAGAGAAATATCCGAATTATTAATTGCCGTAAGGCAAACACAAATGAAAGGAGGGCATATGAAGAAGGAAATATCTAATCAAGTGGGTATGGATAATGACGAACTACGCCCCGAATATGATTTTACAAGTATGACTGGGTGTGTTCGAGGTAAATATTACAAAGCCTATTGTGCAGGGCATACAGTGAAGATTCACAAGACCGATGGAACGATTCTTGTACAGCATTTTAAACTTGAAGATGGAGCAGTAATGATTGAACCAAAGATAAGAGAGTATTTCCCCAACGCAGAGGCTGTAAATAAAGCTTTACGATGTTTAATTCCACTGTTGCCAAAAAGGAAGTCAGTTAGGGTTAGCCCTTGAACGGAAATACCGTATTAGAGGAGAAACAGTTAAGTGTGATGGAATTGAAATAATAGCAAAGATAATTCCAACCAATAAACTCGTTATTATTACCGTATATGTCCTATAAAAAGAGGAAGAAATCAGATGATATGTGATATTTGTGGGCAAGAAGGTGTTCGTATTCGTAAAGTTGCAGAAACTTACGGCAAGGGTAAAAATTTGATGGTGATAGAAAATATTCCAATGGTAAGTTGCACTCGTTGTAAAGAGAGCTATTTTACAGCAGAAACACTTCACGAAATTGAGCGTATCAGACTCCATCACAAAAGCTTTGCTGTCGAACGCCCTGTGGAAGTTGCCGTTTTTGCATAAGAAACAGTAGATAGTTTACGCAATCTCTTTAATATCAAGCAGTTACAGATAAAATATTTCCTTTTGAAGACATATTTAGCCTAACCAATCGTTGCAGCGGACGGCTTCGCCGCTGCTGAACTCTGTCGTTATGTGAAAAATAAAATGGAGGAAAAATGCCAACAATCTCTGTGTTTTACGGAATAATAATAAGAATGTATTGTTCCCCAAGCGAACATAATCCACCGCATTTTCACGCATATTATCAAAATCACAAGGCTATTATTGATGTTAATACTTGTGAATTAAAAGAAGGAAAACTACCTTCAAAGCAAATGAAATTAGTATTGGCATGGGCAGAAATACATAAAGAAGATTTATTAGCTGACTGGGAATTAGCCTCAAAAGGTGAACTCCCATTCAAGGTTGATCCATTAAAATAAAAGAGGTGGAAGTAATGTATCTATCAATAATAGAAGTAAAACCATTAGAAGATTTTAGATTATTACTAACATTTGAAAATAAAGAAGAAAAAATTTTCGATGTATCTCCATATTTTAAGATAGGAAAATTTTCTGAATTAAGAGACCTTTTTTTATTTAATACAGTAAAAGTAAAATTTGATTCTATAGAATGGGAAAATAGTTTAGATATTGATCCAGAATTACTATACGAAAAAAGCATAACAATAAATGAAAAATAATCACCTAACAAATCAATCCAGCCGACCGCAAAAATCATGATGGCTGATTTCAATGGCAGGTAAGGAGAGAAGTTAAGGCATGAAAAAGCATCTACTTGCCGTCTTGTTTCTTATATCCATAACTATCATCTTTTTCTCCCCTGTATTATTTACAGAAAATACCTTTGTTTTCAGGGACATTTACCGCTATTACTACCCATTTTATCACCTGAAGGTCAGTCTGATAAAGGATGGTATCTTTCCTTTCTGGAATCCATATCTGCTCTCCGGGACACCATTATTTGCCTTAATCCAGCTCGGTACGCTCTATCCTCTATCCATACTTCTGTATTTGCTGCCTTTTGGGCTGGGGATAAAGATTTTTATTGTTATTCACTTCCTGCTTTCTGGTATCTTCATGTATTGCTTAGGAAAAACCCTTAATCTGGGAACAAAAGCATCGTTAGCAGCAAGCATTACCTTTTCGTTCAGCAGCTTTTCTTTATGTATGATTAGCCATCCCAATATCTTATGTTCAATTACATGGCTGCCCCTTATCTTTTCCATCTATCATACAGCCTTGTACAAGAGGTCATTATTATGGATAATCCTTGGCGGGGTATGTTTGGCTGTTCAGATTATTGCCGGAGAGCCGGTGATAGTTTACATGACAATACTATCATTATTTTTCTACGGGATTTGTTCTCCGTGCGGTTGCAAATACGCCATTACCTCCTTTTTGATAACCCTTCTTGTTGGCATTGGCTTAAGCCTTATCCAGTTGCTGCCTTTTTTTGAGCTTACCCTTTTCTCTGCAAGGGCTCATGGGGTAGCATATCAAGAGGCAACGGATTGGTCATTACATCCAGGAGAGCTGTTAAATCTAATCATCCCCTTTTTCTCAGACATAATGAGACTTCCCAGGCAAGGGCTTCTCTTGAGTGTATATATGGGAATTATTCCCTTAAGCATGATACTTTTAAGTGTCTTTTGTTTTTGGAAAAACCGGAAGAAACGGGAATGGTTTTGGGTAGGACTTTTTGTAATCTCTCTCCTTCTTTCACTTGGTTCGCACTTTTTTTTATATCCATTATGCTATCAATCCCTGCCTGGTTTCAATATGATTAAACATGCGGTAAAATTTGTTGGTCTTATGACCTTTTGTGGGGCAATATTAGTCGGATACGGGTTTAATTCCATCTCAAAATTCAGGAAAGAGTTTTTTTATATACTTTTTTCTTTGTTCATGGTCTGTATTTGTTTAATGAGCATGGGCATGATCAAACAAGGTGTATTTTTATGGGGACAAATAATTGGGGGACAGTACTATCTTCCGATAATTCCTGTTATATTGATTATCATCAGTCTGGGGCTGCTAAAAAAGACAGGAAATGCCTCATTTGTGCTGTTATTGATAATATTGGCAGACCTTTTTTTTCATGGAATAAACCTCAATCCCTTGATCTTGCAAAAATTTTATGACCAAAAACCACCGCTTGTAGAGATTCTTGAAAGGGAGACATATCCTTATCGTTATATTCTAAATCCTGCTACAACAGATTATCATCACCAGCTTCGAGGGATAGATGGAAGTATTGTCGGGGATGCATACCTTAAAAAAACCATCCTGTTTTGCAATCTCGGACTTCTCTGGCGTATTCCTGATGCCTATGGGTATGAAGCCCTGACTATCAGGGATTATGAAAAATTTATATGGCATATAAGGAATGAAAAACTTTCCTCCATCCATCATCTTTTGTGTATGTTGAATGTCAAGTATATTGCCTCTGAAACACCACTCTTGCATGACAGGTTGGAGTTGGCACATGTTATCCATGAACCTTTTCGGACAGAGCTTGCCCCTGTCGAATGCAGAGGGGCAAGACCTGTCCCTACGACAACATCAGGATTGGCGAATGTTACCCGAAATATTCGTGTATATAAGAATACAGGCTGCCTGTCCAGGGCATTCTTTGTTCCAAGAGCAACCGTTGTAGCAAATAAAAAAGAGGCATTTTATTATATTATGCGTCCGGAATTTAATCCAACAAGGGAGGTGGTTATCTTTGAAAAGCCAGCTCATTATCACGAATTGCGAATTGCGAATTGCGAATTGCGAATTTGTGAGTCAAATCAGGTAAGGATTGATAGCTATCAACCAAACAAGGTAGTTATTCAGGCTAAAATCAATACCCCGGGCTTTCTATTCCTGGGAGATACATATTATCCGGGATGGAAGGCTTTTGTAGATGGGAAGGAAACAAAAATATATCGGGCAAATTATATCTTTCGAGCCATAGAGATTGCCTCTGGTGCTCACAAAGTTGAGTTTATCTATTGTCCGCAGGTATTCAAGGTTGGAATGCTTGGAAGTATTTGTACTATTCTTTTGATATGTATTGCAGGGATTGTTTGTGGTAAATTCAAGACTATTCAGGAGTAACAATATCACGCAAAGGAATTATGACTGGTAAATTGAAAGACAAAATTCACAGAATTGTAAATAATTTGCGATTCTTTGCGTGAAATCTTTGCGTTCTTTGCGTGAAAAAAAGTCAAGAGCAATAATATCTTGACATACCTGCCAATAACTGATAAAATATCTGCGTCAAGAACGAAACAATTTGAAATGGTAACCATTCAGGTAGTGTAAGAAAAGGAGATGTGGGGGATTATGGAGGAGATAAGGAGATATAGGGATTAGAAAAATATAAGGATAATACAACTTATCCCCTTAGGAATGATAACCCTGTAATCTTCCCTTCGATTTTAAGGCATTGATTATATTATTATCCCCATATCTCATGTCATATCTCCATATCCCCCTTCTTACACTACCTGAATAGTTACATTTTTTTCATATCTGTTTAATCTGTTCAATCCGCTCAATCTGCGTACAAACAAGGAAAATAATAATGCAAATATTATTGATTGACCCACCATTCAAAAGGTTTACAGGCTTTATCCATCGATATTATCCATTAGAATTGGCTTATATTGCTGCCAATCTTAAGGCACATGGGTTTGAGGATGTGGCGATATTTGATGCTGATGTTGTCAATCGGGGGGATGATATTGACTTCAGCGACGAATATCAAAGGCTGTTGATATTCGTGCAGGGGTTGAATGATGAAAACCATCCTGCATGGGGAGAGATGAGGGCTGTTCTGGACAGATATAAGCCTGATGAGGGATCCCCTCTGGCAGTAGCGTGTATTACAGCAAGCGTAACCCGGTTTGGTTCAGTGATAAAAACAGCAGAATTAATCAAGAAATGCCATCCTGATTGTGTAGTTGTGGTTGAGGGACAATACCCTACTTTAAGACCAGATGACCCTTTCAGGTGTAAATATATTGATATTGCGATAAGGGGAGAGAGCGAGACAACATTCCTATCGCTTGCTTGTGCCTTGAGAAATGGGCTTGAGCTTGGCGGTATATCAGGGTTATCATATCGTCAGGATGGAAAGATTATTCATAATCTAGACACATCTATTCTTGCGGATATTGATATTTTGCCGGCACGAGAGGCATTGATGAATATTAGTGCCTATACAGGCGAGGATATGGGGATGATGGTAACAGGCAGGGGGTGTCCATTCAGGTGTGCCTTTTGTGCCTTAGTCTGGAATGGCAGATTATCCAATCAATCATCAGTACGGCATAGAAGCATAGACAGTGTCATTGAAGAGATGCGATTCCTGCGGGATAGATTTGGAACAACACAGTTCATATTTTATGATAACTCGTTTGGTGTGGGTTATGAAAGAACCGTAGAGTTGTGTGAAAAAATAATCAGGGAAGGGTTGAATATCAACTGGAGTTGTGCTACCCGCGTAAACTTGATTGATGAAAAAATGCTTAAGCTGATGAAACTATCTGGATGTAACCTGATAAAGGTAGGGATTGAAAGCGGCAGCGAAAGGGTAATAGAAAACATCCAAAAGGGTATCTCTGTTAAACAAATTCGTGAGGCAGGCAGGATGCTGAATAAAAGTGGAATATTTTGGGGCGGATATTTTATGATGGGCATACCCATAGAAACAGAAGCAGATATGGAGGCAACCCTTACACTCATGAAGGAGATAAATCCGCCACATGCCGGGATATTTCTATACACCCCATACCCATCGACCAGACTCTTTGAGCTTGGGGTTGAGGCAGGGATATATCATGAAGACATGGAGATTAATGATTTTCTGACCAGACATCCAAGGGATTATTTTCTTGTTGACCCTCATCGACGGACAATTAGCATTGAATCTGAAAGATTTCAACAACTAAGTCAGGAACTGCTTCACAAATTTTATCAGCATAATATTCATTTTGGAAACATTATTCGACAATTTCTATCCAGAAAGAGGGTGTATCTGAGGGATAGCAGAATGCTTTGGAGCGATATTGTAAAAGGGATTAAGTGGGTAACAAAGTAGTGTCGTGTCAACTGTTAATTGTCGCATAGTTAATTATGTAGAGACAGGGGATAGAAGTGCTACCTCCCTTGTCTCTCTGCCACCAATAAGCGACCACAAGAGGAGAGCACCTCTGGCAGGTCGCAGCTACAAAGATTCCCCCCCCACAACAATCGATTACAATGTAGCTGCAGGGCTTGTCCCTGCTTAACACCCATAAGGAGAGAGCCTCTCTGGCAGGGATGTCCCTATGAATGGTTATGTGTCAAATTAAGGTTGACACGACAGTAGCTATGGGGTGAGCATTGCTGATAGCAGCACAGGCTTCCAGCTTGTATACAGGCTGGAAGCCTGTGCTGCTAAATCCAACACCTGTTCAGTAGTAATCTTATCCATACAATTATACTCACTGCACCCTTCTTTTTTGCATTTTCGTAAATTGCATGTTATTCCTTCTGGCATGAGTATCATATGTTTTTTGCAGGAAGGACCCCATTTAGCTGGAGACTGAGAGGGGAGGGGAGGGAACAAGGCTATGACTGATATGCCAAGCCCGTCTGCAAGGTGCATTGGTCCGGTACTTGGTCCAATAAAGAGGCTATAAAAGGAAAAAAGAGCCATGAGTTGTCCCAGATTAGTCTGCCCGGCCAAATTAATTGGCTTGGTATGCGTCTTTGAGATTATTTGTTCAATCAGGTCATGTTCCTGAGTGCTTCCACTTAGCACTACTTTTGCTTTGTACCTCTCGCTCAAGCCATCAATCAGCTTGGCATAGCTCTCTTTACTCCAATTCAATGCCGAGCCGCCGCTGCCTGGATGAATGCCAATCAAGGAGATAGCATCTCCGGCAGGTGATGTCGAAAGCAGGTTATGCTTATTTAGCAATGCTTGGGCATACAGCTTATCATCATCTTTTATCCATAAGGTTATATCTCTTTTTAATGCAGCATCTTTGTTTGTTGACTGTACCCCTGCCTCATCTGCTAACCTTAAGCAATAATCTATCTCATGGCAAGCTATTTTTGTGCGGTGAATATAAACCCTTTTGTTAAATAATATCCCCACAGGCTTATACCCTGTCCCTATCCGACAAGGGATTCTGCTTAAGGTACAGAGCCATCCATTTCGCCAGCATGGATAAAGGATCACAGCCATATCAAAGTCTTTTTCTTTTATTTTGTGTGCCAATTCAAATACATTTTGTTTCTTGTCAATAATTATTTCGTCTATGTCTGGATTGTTCCACAGAATGTCCCTATTGCAATCCTGGATCAAAATCCCAAGATGTGCTTTGGGATAATGTTGCTTAATGGCAGATATGGCAGGTAAACTCAGGAGAAGATCTCCCATGTGATCGTTTCGCAACACAAGTATTTTTTTTATTTCACAAGCAATGTTCATAACTTAATCACCATCACGAAAATTGTATGGGCGACTGACCGGTTGTCCATACAGCATATTATGCTTGTGCCACACGGAAGACCCTCGTAGGGGCAGACCTATGTGTCTGCCATGATACCTACAGCATATTATGCTTGTGCTATACGGAAGACCCTTGTAGGGGCAGACCTATGTGTCTGCCCTGATACCTGCAGCATATTATGCTTGTGCTACACGGAAGACCCTTGTAGGGGCAGACCTATGTGTCTGCCCTGATACCTACAGCATATTATGCTTGTGCTACACGGAAGACCTCTTCAATAGTAGTTAATCAATTAAATACCTTTTCTATCCCATCTTCGAGCAATGTCTTTAAGCCATGTTTTTTTGCTACTTCCATCATCTGGGTTCCGCT
>JAHIZN010000037.1 GCA_018814245.1 bacterium | reverse complement strand
TATCAAGGAGTTACAGTGCTCTAATTAATTAAAGTTAGTACAAGCAAGAATCATGCCAAATCATTCCGAACAGTATTGGTGGTGTCCCTAAATAACTAATCTTGTGTAATAAAAGGTGATAAGGGAAGAAAACTATAATTTTTTACCACAAAGAACACAAAGAATTACACAAAGTTCACCAAGAATTAATTTACAATACCAATTTTTTATCAGCCGCACATGCCACAAGCAAGTGCAACACTATTGTTGTCAGAACATCAACTAATAATTGGAGATAGCGACCTATATCGTGTCAATCTCATTTACAGAAGAGAAAGAATCACAAAGGGTGTAACTCCTTAAGATACAACCCCTTGCCAAACTCTTCTCATTTGCAATTACCTTGGTTACTACTCGCAATTATTTTCCCTAAGTGTTTACACCCTTTGTGGTTCTTTCTCTTCCTGTTGCACTTGCTACTGGCTAACAAGAGCTGTTTCGTTTTCTGTCATAATTCTTTCCCTTTGTGCTCTTTGTGATTTACTTTGTGCCCTTTGTGGTTATTCTGTATCTCTCTGAACTAAACTTAAGCTATAACGGGACACTACCCAAATTCCAAGGTGGACTGCGTTACGGGCCGAAGGTTCTTCCTTAAAAACACAACACCCCGAGCGTTGCTCAGGGTGTTATGCCGACCAGGCAGTCCCAGTCCAAAAACTAATTATCTTCAGTATAACATGATGTCCTGCTAAATGTCAAGAAATTTTTGAAGATTTTTGCAAAAAACGGGAGATGCAGATAGCAGGCATTGAAGGGTTGGAAGGCATATTAATACCCCCTGCCTTGATTATTCAGGAATTTTTTGCCGTAGAGTTGAAAACTATTGATGATTTGGAGGCACAAGCCGAAACCCTGAATGCCAAAATGGACGAATTGCGGGAAGAACATGGGGGCGAAGATGGTTTATTAAGCAATGCCATGGACGACAAGCAAAAGATAAGCAAGAAGAATTTACAGATAGCCATTAAAGAATTGGGTAGACGAAATGCTGATAATGCCGAAGAATACGACGAGCTGCAATACTACAAAAAACTGATGGATGATGAAGCTGAGGTGCAAACCAAGATAAAAGTCGCCAAGGTTGATTTGGAAAGGAAGGTGATTGCCCAATATCCCAAACTAACCATTGAGGAAATAAAAACCATTGTGATTGAAAAGAAATGGATGCACAGCATGGAGCAACGCATACGCATTGAAATGGACAACATCAGCCACCGCCTTACTCAACGCATTAAGGAACTGGCAGAACGATATGAAACGCCATTGCCAATGCAGGCGGCAGAGGTAAGTAAACTGGAAGTTAAGGTAATCGGTCACTTGAAAAGGATGGGGTTTACGCCATGAGTAAAGCGAATATATTGTTGCTCCCTGTTGATTATGCCGATTGGATATCAAGCCTCAAGAAGAGGATTGTAGGAGCTCGTCAGCGAATAGTTTTATCTGCCAATGAAGAGCAGATTCGACTATATCATGATATTGGACGGGATATTCTTGATAGACAAAATAGACAAGGATGGGGAGCCAGGGTTATTGATCATATTTCCGTTGATTTACGGGATGCTTTTCCTGGAATGAAAGGATTTTCAGCATCTAATCTAAAATATATGCGTTTCTTTGCGCAAGAATGCCCTGATATTAAAATTGGTCAGCAATCTGCTGACCAATTACCTTGGTTCCATATTGTTACCCTGATCACAAAAATTACAGATTCTACGCTCAGGGAGTGGTATGCTCGTGAGACAATCAATCAGGCATGGTCGCGTGATACACTTGTGATGCATATTAAAAATCAACTCCACTTATGTCAAGGTGCGGCTGTTACCAATTTTAATAAACGGCTTACGCCTCCACAGGCAAGAATGGCTGTTGAGATTCTTAAGGATCCTTATCATTTTGATTTTCTTGGTCTTGGAGACGAAGCCCATGAGCGGGATATAGAAAACGCACTTATCCGTCATATCACCCGCTTTCTGCTGGAGCTGGGGGCAGGTTTTGCTTTTATAGGTCGTCAATTTCGGCTTGAAGTTGAAGGAGATGAATTCTTTATTGATCTGCTTTTTTATCACACCAAGCTTAAATGTTATGTTGTTGTTGAGCTTAAGTCAACAGCATTCAAACCGGAACATGCCGGTCAGCTAAATTTTTATCTTGCCGCCGTTGATGCGCAAATAAAGACAATGGATGATAAACCAACCATAGGTCTGCTTCTTTGTAAAACAAGGAAACGACTTGTTGCCGAATATGCATTATCCGGCATTGATAAACCAATAGGAGTGGCGGAATATCAACTTATTCGTGCTTTGCCTGAGCCGCTCGATACAAGTTTGCCAAGTGTCGAAGAAATCGAAGCAGAACTTTCGGGGGGCGGAGATGAATAAGATTCCGAAGGGTTATAAACAGACAGAGGTGGGGGTGATTCCGGGGGATTGGGATTTTGATGAAATTCAAAAATTAGCAGATATTTCTACAGGTGCTAAAAATACACAAGACAGAATACTTGATGGAGATTATCCATTTTTTGTGCGTTCACAAACGGTTGAAAGGATAAATTCATATTCATTTGATGGTGAAGCAGTTCTAACGGCTGGTGATGGAGTGGGAACAGGAAAGGTGTTTCATTATATAAATGGAAAATTTGATTTTCATCAGAGGGTTTATAAAATCAGCAAATTTTCTGAATGTCTTGATGGATATTTCTTTTATCTCTATTTCAGCAAGAATTTTTATAACAGAATAATGCAGATGAACTACTTACGGTCTACATTAGAAAGGTGGCCTGATCTAAAAACTTGGCAGACAGAGGAGATCAAAGGAACCAATATCTTCACTCGTTTTGAGAGCATACCGTTTATTTCGATTGAAGCTCAACGAGACATTCATCAGGAGCTTAAAGAGCGGTCATCGTTCATCGGAAAAGTACTTTCGAATATTGAATATAATCCGACTGAAATCGCTGCGATTGAATCGCTTATCAAAGAAGTTAACGATGAGACTGTAAATAAGAGCGATGTGCTTCAGGGCTTAAAAACGCACTTAGAGCAACTAAACCACTCATTTCAAGGAACAGGCATTGCCGAAATTACGCCTTTCCCTAAAAAGATTCGTGATTTCTCTAAACACTTCTCTATTCATTTTGGTGATAACTCAAGTGGTGTTTTCTCTATGGAATACCATGGAATGGGCTCACGAAGCTGGGCATCTATGCTAACAGTTAAAGCTTTCACCGATTTGATGGCAGCAAAGCACAAGAAAGAAGCTAAGCCATTTTTCCCTATTCTTGCTGCTGAAGAGCCTGAAGCACACCTACACCTATGTTCTTCCTGCAAACAACCCATCTATGCCAATGTTTTGCGAGAGTATAAATCATCAAATGGTTACGACCAAGCTTTAATAGACATTCTTGATTCCAGCAAACCTAAGTATGCACCAGCAATTGCTGAAAAACTATGTGAACTTGAGATCAAAGACTTTCCTCCAAAAGTTATTGATCTTTTTGAAAAAATCAGAGCTGGAGCAGAATTATGATCAATTTATCACCCGAACAACACAATATTGTTAACGCCCACATTGGCATACCGATGCAAGTGTTAGCCTCGGCTGGTTCTGGTAAAACCAGAGTTTTAATCGAACGGGTACGGCATATCATTGAACATACCAAAAAAGATGGGGTTATCGCGATTACTTTCACGAACAAAGCAACCAGAGAAATGTTAGCTCGCCTTAATGATATAGAAGGGTTGGAAGAGCGGTGCTGGGTAATTACTATTCATTCAGTGGCTCAACGCATCCTTGATCAATATGGTTATACTCTTGGTCTGCCATCTGAATTGCATATCTATGAACGCAACATTGATCGCAAGACTGTTTTTATGCAATCTCTGCGCGAGAACAGCATAGATGTTGATGCGTTCCTGAATGTACCTGATGAAAATACTAAAAAAGATCGGGAACGGATTATCCAAAACTACATGGATCAGTTTTCCATTGTGAAGCGAGAATTGCTAAACGAAGAAGAAGTCAAACAAAAATATATAAGCAACAAAAACTTCTGGATGATTTTTCAAGCATATCAGAAGGCTTTGCTCGAAAGCGGAGGCATAGATTTTGACGACATTCTCGTTTATGCCCACAGGATTCTTCTTGAGCAGCAATGGTGTGGAGAAATTTATCGTGCCAAATATAAGCATGTCTGTGTGGATGAAGCGCAAGACCTTAATAGAGCACAATATGGGTTCATAAAAGCCCTGTGTGGAGACAAAATCAAGAGTGTCATGATGGTAGGTGATCCAAATCAGATGATCTACGGATTCAACGGCTCATCCCATGATTATCTTTGTCAGCAATTTGTAAAAGATTTTAATCCAGACAAATTCGAACTCAAAAAAAATTATCGAAGCTCCAAGGCAGTCATTCACTTAGCCAACAAGCTTAAGCCTGGCTCCCAGGTTGAGTCTGACTTTGCCTTTAATGGAAGAAGCCACATTAAAGCACTACAAGATGAAGAAACTGAAGCGATTTGGATATGCAATAAAATCAATGAATTGCTCCAAGAAAAAATCAATTGTGAAATAGAGGGTGAGATATCTTTAAACAACATGGTGGTTATTGCTCGCAATCGATTTGTTTTTCAGACCCTTGAGAAGTGTCTCAAAGAGAAGAATATCCCCTATTCACTGAAAAAGGGCGAAAACCAAGTGGAGCCATCTTCAACTGTCAGGAAGGTTTTTGATCTTGCAATCCGCCTCCGTTTGAATCCGAAAGACTGGGTTGATGGCAAAAAGCTATGTGCAGTCTTGAAAATCGCCATTCCTGATGAGTGGGGTGAAGAAAACTTGTTGCAGGAGTTCGCTAATGATACTCTTAACTCTGACATCCCATTCCCAAAAATTCAGGCGGATCTTCTAAAAGCAATTCAAAATCTAAACTTGGATCAGCCGAATATACTAAAACTTTGTGATGATTTCGAAACATCAATCAAAACATTGATCTCAGATTCTTCGCATGAAGTTGATGGCGAACTTGAACGATCCCTTCAAGAACTTCAAGATTTAAGAAGGAGTTGGCACACTTTTAGACGCAAAGGAATAGGAGAGTCGCTTTCTTCCTTCCTCAATGCGATAGCTTTGGGTCAATTGACAACAGAGTACACCCTATTTGGACTAACATTAAGTACAGTCCATACCATGAAGGGTTTGGAGGAAGAAATTGTCTTTCTTATGGGGATGTGTAAGGGCGTGTTTCCTGACTATAGAGCTTGCACCGAACAAGAAATTGAGGAAGAGTGCAACAATGTTTTTGTGGCTGTAACAAGATCCAGACGATGGATTTACATTACTTATCCACGATATCGCAAAATGCCATGGGGTGACACCAAAGTGCAAAGTCCCTCTCCATTTATTGTGAAGATGCAATCATGATGCAGAATTTATTAACCGGGAAAATACGATTGATATGAAAAAGACAAAAATATTTATCAGCAGCGTCCAAAGCGAATTTATTGCGGAAAGACAGATGTTATACGACTATTTAACAACAGATGCCTTGCTTGGGAAGTTCTTTGAACCATTTATGTTTGAGAAATTACCGGCAACAGGTCAAAATTCCAATCAGGTTTATCTCAATGAAATCTTAGACTTCCGAAGTTTTGAAAACTTCGGAAGTCTGTTTACCAGCAACGGTAGTGTACAGATCATGCTTTTCAAGGACAGGCTCGAAATATGTAACCCTGGAAGTCTGCCCTATGGGTTAACAGCGGCAAAGTTGCGAGTGTCACACCATTCGATTCCTGCAAATCCATTATTGGCAGAACCAATGTATTTAGCTGGCTATATAGAACGCATGGGCACAGGCACAGGAGATATTATCAGCCTGTGTAAAAAAACTGGATTAAAGGAACCCGAATTTATCCAAGAAGATATTTTTAAGGTCATTATATGGAAAAAAGCTGTTATAGATGGAACCACCGAATATGATACCGAATATGATACCATATATGATACCGACCATGTCGAAGATTTGGTGAAAAAAATGGTAGATGTGATGTCAGGAGAAATGAGCAGACAGGAGTTGCAGGAACTATTAGGGATTAAGAACGCTCCGCACTTCATGAATGGTTACCTCACACCTGCATTGAAAATCGGTGTTATTGAAATGACCTTACAAGATAAAATAAAAAGTAAGAACCAAAAATACAGGCTGACATCCAAGGGTGTTAGCTTGCAAAAGCGAGTAAAACAATGAGCACAATCAGCAAAAAAGAACGAGAAACCCAAGACAGGGTGATTGCCCTTTTCCAGAAGGAATTAGGCTATCGCTATCTGGGTAATTGGGAGTACCGCGAAAACAACAGCAACCTACTCCGCGCTACTGTGCCTCTGTGTTTTTCTGCCTCTGTGTTTTTCTGTCTCTCTGTCTTCTCCCCTGCCCCGCACCTTTGTGCCGCCATACCAGCTATATCCTCTCATGTATGGACACAAGCCCCATCCCCTGATACAGTTGGCACATACTATGGACTGGCTTTAGCTGATATGAATGAGGATGGACGGATCGATATTATTGCCACTAAATATAATCAAGGGCTACAGGTCTGGCTCAATACCAAGGGAGGTAGCACCTCTGGCGGAGAAAGCACCTCTGGCGATAATTGGGAAAGATTAAAAACCAACCTTCCGGAAAAAGGATTTTATAACCAGGTAGTTGTGTGTGATTTGAATAGGGATAAGCAGCCTGATATTTTGGGTGCCAGAGATGGCAACGGCATCGAACTCTGGGTAAATAAGGGTGCAGGGATATGGGAGCTTTCCAAGGGCGGACTGCCAAATACAGGACGATATTTTGATGTTAAGGCTGCTGACTTGAATTCAGATGGTGTTTTGGAGATTATTGCAGCCTCAGACCATGGGGTAAGTATCTGGTCGCGTAATGTTCAGGGGAAATGGCTTTCTGTGGGGCAGCATCTGCCTGTTTATGAGTATTATCATAGCATTGAGGCTGCTGACCTTAACCTTGATGGACATCCTGACCTGATTGCCGGCAACAGCAATAACGGCGGGATTAAGGCTTGGCTTGGTGATGGGGAAGGACATTGGCAATATGCCTCCGGGCTGCCCACAATTGGAACTTATTATGACGCGACAGCCTCTGATATTAACTCTGATGGTAGGCAAGAGATTATTACAGCGAGTAATAGTAACCAAGGACTTATGGTCATGACTTCTGATATTTCCGGCAAATGGAAACAGACAGGCACAGGATTGTCGACCACAGGGTATTATTATAGCGTTATCTGCAAAGACATTAACCTTGATGGCAAGCCGGATATTATTGCAGCAAATAACAACAACGAAGGGGTTGGGGTTTGGCTTGGTGATGGTCAGGGGAATTTTATGCTTGCCTCCATAGGCTTGCCCACAAGTGG
>JAHIZN010000291.1 GCA_018814245.1 bacterium | reverse complement strand
ATATCACATATTGCCTAATGTTTTTGCATGCTGACGGTCGATTGCCTTGTCAATTGGAATATCTTTAAGGCAATACAGGCAATCATTGTATACAATATTAGATTGTTGCACGGTCAATTGTTCACCGAGAATTGCTGTTTGTCTGCCCTTGATAAGCAGAATACAGAACATAGGTAAGCGTTCAGCTATCAGCAGTCAGCTACCACCCCCTGTCCCTGCCAGCGAGAGATGCAATGTATTATACAGCATAAAAGCAGAAAGGCGTAAAGGCCTCGCAGGAACGCTTCCTTTGCCTTGATTTTATAGTTTGGGCTTTCTGCTGAACGCTTACGATGCTTGAAGTGTCATGAGAAGGGGTAGAGAGAGATGATACCAACAGAAGATATACAAGCAATCTGTGAATGGGCACAAAGATATGACCTTTATTCTGTTTATCTTTTTGGCTCCAGCCTTGAAGAGCTTGATGATAGTAACGATATAGATATTGGTGTAGAAGGTATTCCGAGGTCAACTTTTTTTGAGTTGACAGGCAAGCTTGATTGGGTATTGTCAAAACCAGTTGATGTAGTTGATCTTGATTCTAATAATCCGTTTGCCATGGTTGTTCGCAAATACGGGAGGCAAATTTATGGAAGAGTACGAGGAATATCATAGAGCTGAAAAGCAGGCTATGGAACGAACGATGGAATTGCTCTCTAAGGGACTATCTCGTGAACCAAAAGAAGAGCTTGACTATGCCGGTATTGCTGCCTATTTGCATAATCTTTACAGTGGTGTTGAAAATATCTTAAAGCATACCTTAAAACATTCCGGGATTCGTATTGCTCAATCAGAAACTTGGCATAAGGAACTTCTTATGGCGGCTGTAACTCAGGGCATTATCAGTGAGTTATTAGTAGAACAACTTAAGAGTTATCTTAAATTTCGTCATTTTTTTATTCATGGATATGGGTTTATGCTGGATGCAGAACTTTTGATTCCATTGGCTGAAAAAGCAAACCATGTTTTTTGCCAGTTTTTCAAAGAACTTCGATTGTATAACGAGGGTAATTGATCAATATCCTGTGGCAATTCCATGAGATTAAAAGGTAATGATTCAGTTATCAGTAGTAGTTTGCAAGGTAACTGCTCAATAACCTGTGGATTTTGCAAGCTGCGAAGATTGCTATGATGTAGAGACAGGTCTTTAGACCTGTCTCTACTTTCACAATTGCGAGCGAAAAAGAGGTAGCACCTCTGGCAGGGAAAGAACCACAAAGGGTGTAAATAAGCGTTTAGCCGTCAGCTATCAGCTAACACACACAGAGGCATAGAGCAATGCTGTCCCAATTATTAAAAATAACACCACGCGTATTGACTCATGAACCGATGAGCAAGCATACTTCCTTTGGAGTAGGGGGAGTGGCTGACTTTTTTGTTACTATCGAGAACAGGAGTGAATTAGAAAGGCTGCTACAACTTGTTCAACAATATCATATTCCATCCCTTATTATTGGCAGCGGGACAAATCTTGTGGTCAGGGATAAAGGGATCAGGGGCTTGGTCATCCGATTGGCAGGCGAATTCAGACAGATAATCGTTGAGCATAATCTTATCCGAGCCGGAGCAGGGGCATTGCTTTCTAAGGCAGTAAGCATCGCAGCCAAAAATGAGCTTTCAGGGTTAGAGTTTGCTGCTGGGATACCAGGGACGATTGGCGGGGCAATTGTAGGAAATGCAGGTACAGAGACAGGGTGTATCGGTAATATAGTTAATCAGGTAGAAGTGCTTTTTGTAGATGGTAGGCTTGAGAGATTGACAAGGGATAGTGTTGAATTTTCTTACAGAAATAGCAATTTGAGAAAATATATTGTAATTAATGCAGAATTGTTGTTGACAAAACGAGATTTTTTAGGTATCATTAGTACAATGAACTCAATTCTTAAAAAGAGGCAAAATGCCCAACCCAAGGGAATGGGTGCCGGGAGTATTTTTAAGAATCCGGAAGGGACATTTGCATGGAAGTTGATAAGAGATACATTGCCGGATGGGATGCGAATTGGCGGGGCATATATCTCTCCTAAACATGCCAATTTTATCTTAGCAGATAAAGGTGCAAAGGCAGATGATGTCTTAAGACTAATGGCGTATGTTCAAGAACAGGTTAAGAAAGATTGCGGGGTTGAGTTGGTTGCTGAGGTTAGGGTGATAGGTGAGGAGTTTGACTTGTCCGACTGGTCAGACCAGTCAGACAACAGCTAAGAGGCTGCTTTTAATTATGGACTTAAGGGAATATTTTCTACATAAAAAAATTGGGGTATTGGCAGGAGGGATATCTTCAGAAAGAGAGGTCTCTCTTCGCTCAGGGAAAAATGTTTTAGAATCATTGAAAACGCAAGGGTTCAAGACATCTATCATCGATCCTGCTGACAATGATTTTATTGAGCAGATGAAGAAAATAGATGTTGCCTTTATTGCCCTGCATGGCGGGTATGGAGAGGATGGCAGTATTCAGGGGCTGCTTGAGGTTATGGGAATACCATACACAGGATCAGGTGTTCTGGCTTCAGCCTTGGCTATGAATAAGGTATCTTCCAAGAGGATATTCAGGGAACAGGGAATACCAACCCCTGATTATGCTTATTTCCCATTGACTGATGGATATAGCTATGAGAATTTGAGCAGCAGATTAGGGTTGCCCTTAATAGCCAAACCAGTGTCAGAGGGCTCGAGTGTAGGGGTAACCATTATAAGAAATGAGCCAGGGATAAAAGAGATTATTGACGAGCTGACAGATAAATACAGGGATGTTTTTATAGAGAAATATATACACGGTCAATCAGTAACCGTGAGTATTCTTGGCAATGGCAAAAAATTGCGTGCCTTGCCAGTATTAGAATTGGTAAGCAAAAATGAGTTTTATGATTATGAAGCTAAATATACATCAGGGATGACCGAGTTTATTATTCCGGCAAGATTAGATGCGGATATATACAGAAATGTATGTCAGACAGCTATTAATACTCATCTTGTTCTTGGATGTGAGGGGTTTTCCAGGGTGGATATTCTTGTTGCGGATGATGGGACTCCTTTTGTGCATGATGTTAATACCATCCCGGGATTGACAAACTTAAGTGATTTGCCAGCATGTGCTAATGCAGACGGGATGAGTTATGATGAGCTTATTTTCGAGATGCTCTGCTCTGCCTATTACAGGAAGGAAAAATTATGAATTATAAATTATAAATTATGAATTAATGGTTAGGAGGGAGGAATTATGAATTATGAATTATGAATTATGAATTAATGGTTGGAAGATTGCTATTAGAGGAAAAAATTATGAATTATTAATTATGAATTAATGGTTGAAAAATTGCTATATTTTCTCTTGCAACCCTTCTTTCTTAATTCATAATTAATAATTCATAATTCATAATTATATGAAAGTATGTCACGACATAGAGGCTTGGCAAATAAGCTAAGTATAGGAAAGGATAGATGGCGAAGCAGAAAAGGACGCAAACGGATAGCCCAAAATCTTTTTCAACGAATAAGAAAGATAAGTTTTTGGGTAGCAATCGGTATCGTTTGTGCTCTTATTATTCAAACTCCAATGTATCTCATGGATTCGCCACATTTTTTTATTGATTCTATAACAGTCACAGTAAAGGGAGGGTCTGTCACCCAAAAAGAGATTGCTGATCGATTGGAGAAATTTTTCCTGAAAAAATATTCTACAATGCGTCCCAATATCTTTAAGATAAATATAAAAGAGACAACAAGGGTTATCGCTTCATACCCGCGGGTACTAAAGGTAATATTAAAGAGGCGGCTGCCGGGAAAGATATTGATTGAGGTAGAAGGAAGAACCCCAAGTATGATGTTTCGGGTAGCATCCAGATATTATGGTATTGATAAGTACAGGGTAGTTTTTCCTATTTTGTATAAAAAAGATTTACCCATGCTTACTGGTATAGGTAATGTAGAGATAGGAAAGCCAATCATTCATCAGGGGATCGAAGATGCATTCTTGTTTTATAAGATAATAGATACCTTGGATAAGAATTTGAGGAAGAATATCTTTGAGATAAATATTGCTAATCCAAGAAATGTTGTGTTTATGATTAATGAACAGAATCCAGTAGCGATTTATTGTGGTTCTCATCTGGAAGAAAAAGGGCTGATTCAAAAATTAAAGGAGTTAAGTGTTATCCTTGAATACTTTAAAACGGCTAATCAACAAAGAGAATATGTTGATTTAAGGTTTGATAATATTATTATTAAGTAACTTATAGTCAGGAAGTCAGATAGTCTTATAGTTGGATAGTCAAGACTCTTTGACTGCAAGACTAATTAACGCTCATGTCCAAACCGGGGGGAGAGGAAAAATGCCAAAGGGTGAAATAGTTGTTGGGTTAGATATTGGAACAACAAAGATTTGTACAATTATAGGTGAGATAGATGAAGATCGGATGGAGATTATTGGTGTAGGGACAGCTCCATCTCATGGGCTCAAAAAAGGGGTGGTAGTAAATATTGATTCTACTATCAAGTCTGTAGAAAACGCTGTTTCTGAGGCAGAGTTGATGGCTGGGGTTGAGATTTCTTCTGTCTATGCCGGGATTGCAGGGAGCCACATTAAGGGGATAAATAGTCATGGAGTAATTGCTATTTCCCGTGGAAGAGAGGTAACCTCAGCAGATGTGGAGCGAGTGATAGATGCAGCAAAGGCAGTTTCTATTCCCTTGGATAGAGAGATAATTCATGTTCTCCCCCAACAGTTTATTATTGATGGACAGGATGGGATAAAAGAGCCTATTGGTATGTCTGGTACCAGATTAGAGGTAGAGCTGCATATTGTTACCGGTGCTGTTACTTCAGCTCAAAATATTGTTAAGTGTGTGAATCGCAGTGGATTTGAGGTGGATGACCTTGTACTTGAGCCTCTTGCTTCCTCTTATGCGGTTCTGACAGAAGACGAAAAGGATCTGGGCGTAGTTTTGGTAGATATTGGTGGAGGGACAACTGATATTGGTATTTTTATTGACGGCAGTATATGGCACACTAGTGTTCTTTCTATTGGCGGCGATAATGTTACCAAGGATATTTCGGTTGGACTTCGTGCTCCGGTTGTTGATGCAGAAAAGATTAAGATACGACATGGCTGCGCTACACCATCATTGGTCAAGGATGATGAGATGATTGAGATACCATCGGTTGGAGAGAGAAGGACAAGAACATTGCCAAGACAGGTATTATCCGAGATCATCGAACCAAGGATGGAAGAGATATTCAGCCTTATTAATCAAGAAATAAGGATGACAGGCTATGAGAATATGATTGCCTCTGGCATAGTTTTGACAGGCGGGGCTGCAATGTTAAACGGAAGTGCTGAATTGGCAGAAAAGATATTTGACCTGCCGGTAAGGATTGGTGTACCCAAGGGAGTGGCCGGGTTAAGCGATGTTATTAGTTCACCCGTGTATGCTACCGGTGTTGGATTGGTATTGTATGGCATGAAAAATAGATTAGATGGCAAGAAAACAAAGTTTGCAGGTGGAAATGCCTTCAAGAAGTTAATAACTAAGACAAAGGATTGGTTTGGGGATTTCTTTTGAGAGATAGTAAGGATACAGAATTCAGGAGTCAGGAGTCAGAATGAAAACACCTGCTATGATAGTTTTCGCAGGAGATATGGGGATATTGAGAGAGAGATAATGGGATTTATAGGCTTACTCTGGAGCTATTCTGAATTCTGACTCCTGAATTCTGTAT
>JAHIZN010000290.1 GCA_018814245.1 bacterium | reverse complement strand
TAATTTAGGTAATTGCAAATGGGAGAACCTGACAAGGGCTATAGTCTTAAGGAATTACACCCTTTGAAGTTTTTTGCATCTTTTTCGCCTTTTTTCGCCTCAAAATGAAAATTGTGTTATCTCTCATGTTTTTACTTTACCTACTCAAAATGTTATAGAGCCAATTGATCGAGAGGTTCTATTGTGCTGTTTCATAATAAGACTCAAGCTATTTTCCTTCAAAAAAAAAGGACACGACAATCGCGTCCTTTTTCAACAATTCATAATTATCACATTTGAATCATTCTCTATTATTCTACGGTTTTTGTCCTGACTATAGGCTTCAACCCCAATTCTGGAAACGACATAGCAATAGACTCCATCTTTGTGTTAGCAGCTTTTACCAATTTATGCTCTGGATATTTTGTTACAAATTTCTTATAATATCCAAAAGCATCCTCAGGTTTTTTGAGGACATCCAAATACATTGTAGCTATCTCATATAGGGCAGTAGCAGCCCGATTGCTTTCAGAGTGCGCATCTATCAACCGTTGTAATGTTTCCATTGTCTTATCATACTGTTTTTGTTGCTTATAGATATCCAGAATAAATTCCCATGCAGTTGCCTCTACCTGTGTTCCCGCATAATCCTTGATAAGCCTTTCGTAATGATTAATTGCCTGAGCATATGCCTCCTGTGCCTTATCATCTTGTTTGCAAGCATAGTAATAATCACCAATATATCGCAAAAGCTGCATTGCCGAATAGCTAACAGGATAGTCTGTGATTATTTTTTGATAGCACACCAATGCCATATCCCATTTTTTCTCCATTTCATATGTACGGCCAACAGATATTTGAGACTGAAGACACATGTTTATCTGTTCTGGATATGTATCCTGTAATTTTCTAAATTCTTTTCTTGCTTGTAGATATTTTTTCTTCAAAAAATAGATATTAGCGATATTAAACTGAAGTTGAGAGGCAACATCCCATTCTGGATAGATACGCAGAATATCCCGAAAAGCACCTATAGTCATTTTTATCTCATATTCAGAGGACTTATCCGGATTTTTTATAATCTGAGCATACAGCTTATTGGCATACCAATACATCCTTTCAGCCATATATTCCTTGCTGCAGCCAACCAGTAACAACAACCCTATCATACAGATAAAGATACGACACTTACTGCCCATAAAAGCATTATTCATTTATACCCTGCCTCTTAATTAAAAATAATACGGTCAAAGAGGTAGTCATTAACACCCCTATAAACAACATGAGAATAAATCCGCCGGCCATTACACTCAACACGCTTTCTGGTAAAATGTTTATAAAGAAAGAGAGCATCTTTTGTTTGACCAAAACCACACAAGCACCAAATAATGCAGGGACAGCAAGCAGCACCATAGTTGGGAGATACAGCGACCAACCAACAATTATCCCCTCTTTTATGGCTGAAAACAATTTCTTTTTTTCTAATATCATTATAGGCATAGCATAAGCCAGAAAGGGTTCCACCAATAAGCAGACAAACAGGCTCATGTATTGGCAAATAGTAAGCATCCTCCATGATGGTATATGAAGAATTTTTGCTAAGGCAGGCGGATAACAGTGTAAGGCTAAAAACTTAAGAAGCATAAATATACCAATATAGACAAGAAGAACAATTATCCATAGGGATAGGGATGGCACATATTTTTTTATAGCCAGCTTAAGATTTTTCTTAAAGCTTGCCTTTTCCCCATTAACCACAAGGGCTGCCATTCCAATCGTTACTGCACACATTAAGGGCATAAGTATTAAGGTTAGGGGCAGGTCTGCATATTCAAATAATGTTGGAAGCAACGAAAAATTATAGGGATAATGTAAAAACATCTCCCCAAAGAATCTTCTGATGGGCGGACCAAGCAAGGGTTCCATTATCGGATGAGGCGATAGAAGCAAAACAAGCAAAAGGATTGTTTCGCACAGGGCAATAAAGGCAAAGGGTAAAAATATAGCCGGACATTGCCACATACCCTTAAAAGATACCTTCCACACCTCACCGCAAAAAAACAGCTTATCAATAAAACTTCCCTTCATTTTTTTATTAACCACAGATAGAAGCATCTAATTGCAGCAATTCTAATTATGGAAAAAAGATTCTCGCAAAGATCGCAAAGGATTCGCAAAGAACATAAAGAAAGAGAAAAAGATGAGATTTTCATCATTTTCTTATTTCTTTATCCTTCTCTCTGCGGACTCTGCGAAAACTTTGCGACCTTTGCGTGCCAAAATGAGAATTGCTGATCTAATTATCAAGAATCAACCTGTAGTCTTTTCCCCCTTTCTTTCAAAAAGATGTTGTGATAAAAACGGACTCAATTCCTTTAGGAATTTCTTCTCCCTTTCCAACCCTGCTGCTACATCCCCTTTTGCTAATGGGGTTGAAACACGGATCATTGCACCAGGGTCATTATGGTTTGTTATTTGTTTTAGCACAAAATTAAGTTGATGAAGATAAAAATTAGCTGCAACCCTCTTGCCAGCCATATACCAATTAAGGACTAATTCATCCCTCTCCCTTATTTTTATATGCATCACATGGCTATTAATCTTAGAAAACGGCTTCTCTCCCCCCAAATCAATCTCTTCTGTTCTTTCCTCAAAAAGTTGTGATCCAGCACCATCGTAGCAAAGCTCAGGCGGGTGAAATGTCTCCCTATTCTCAACACTCACCACAATATACAAAAGAATACTCTCACCCTTTGAATTCACATACTGACGCATCAAAAGGTCATCAGGATTAAGCATATTATAGTTTCGTTCAGATACCTCTATATCCTGTCCAGTCCAATCCCCAATCTGTAATGGAATCCCTGCCAGATTAAAATCCCTATGAACCCTGGGAGGAAAAGATAGCACCATAACTATTGGCAATAATACAAGTAGAAAAATTACAACCTGCCAATAGGGTTGTCGAAAGATTGATTTTCCCCCACACCCGCAAATCTTCTGCATTATTTTTCCCCCTTGCTATTCTTTTTTGCATTAGGGGATACTATTCCAGATAACAGGCTGGAAGCCTGTCCTACTTCACTCTTCGATACATCAGGGGATATCCTTTCAGATAACAGGCTGGAAGCCTGTTCTACTTTAGGAGATAATATGCCTCCAATACCATAAAGGCAGCCAAAGGCTATCACAAACACAAGAAACCCTGAGAAATCATGAAAAAAACTTCCGGGTAGTGCTGCCTCTTTTCCATAGATATGTGCCACCAGACAAAGCAAGGCTATCCTGATAACATTAGACAATAAGGCAATAGGGATGGTCGATAAAAAAACAATCGTCCTTCTTATTATAGAAATATTAAGCAAATAAGCAAACAATGCCCCAAGGGCAAGCAAGGAGATAAGCGATCGTATCCCACTGCAAGGAGCACCTACCTCAAGAAATGTATCTGGCAAAATTATCTTTGCCCCTTCTGCAACACAAGGGATACCAATAGCATTAACCGTTGCTATTGCCCCATGCGTAGCCATAATCTTTAGTTTATATGTCAGAAATATGGTGAAAACATCCGGAAATGGGATCATAAAAAATAAAAACCCTACTGGAAAGACCAAAGCCCTCATCATCTTCCAGCCAAACAGATGAAGGATAATACCCACAATAGTCATTATCATAGAAAGGGCAGAAATAAAGTCTACCTTAAAGGCTAATGAACATACATGAATACACAATCCTGCCGCTATCACCCAAAGACCACACCTTGCCGGACAAACCATTATATTCCTTAAATCATCCCGCATTTGCCAGACAAGCCACAAACAAACAAATGGGATCAAAAAGCCATGAGAATAATTTGAATCATTCACAAGGAATTGGGTTATTATCCAATTAAATGTAGAGAAATAAATCCCTATAAAAACCCCACCCAATAAGATTATCTTAAGTAGTTGATATTTCTTAATCATTTAATATTTTTTTTATTTCTTCCTTTTTCTCAAAATCAGGATAAGCCTTCAAAACATCCTCAAACATTTTCTTAGCCTCGTCTTTCTTTCCTGTATGATAATAACTTGCTCCCAGATGATATTGAATAAATGGATTATTAGCATTTAATTTGTTTGCCTTTTCAAGCATTTCAACAGCATTTTTGTAATCCTTATGCTTATAATACACCCATCCTACTGTATCCATAATTTCCGGACGATTTGGAAACAACTTATTTGCCTTTTCAGCTAATTTTAATGCATTTTTCAAATCCTTTCCCTGCTCAGCCAACAGATATGCCAGATTATTGCATGCCATAACAAAATCAGGATTCATAGAAAGCACTGTTTGATATTTTTCTATTGCCTTATCATACATCTTTTGATTTTCAAATACAGTACCTAATTTATAATGCACCATACC
>JAHIZN010000289.1 GCA_018814245.1 bacterium | reverse complement strand
GAGACGCAAAATTTTGCGTCTCTACTTTCATAATTGCGAGCGAAAAAGAGGTAGCACCTCTGGCAGGGAAAGAACCACAAAGGGTGTAAACCTATAGGGAAAATAATTGGCAGCAATAACGATAACAGGGTAATCGCAAATGAGAAGAGCTTGATAATGGTTTATCTCTTAGAATTTACACCCTTTGTGGCTCTTTTTCTGTATCTGTATTCTTGCTATCTGAATAGTTCAACCTCCTGAAATTGCCACAGAATATTGAGCAGTTACCAATCGGACAAACACGGGTCTTGCCCCTACCTGCCGCCAATGGTCACATTCTGAACCCTGATATGTGGACCCCCGGTTGAGACAGGAAGAGGGCTTTGCCCTGCCTTACCACAACCGCCAAGCCCACCATAAAATACTACATCATCCCCAATCGCATCGATATTGGATAGGGTTTCAAAAACATTTCCAGTTAGCACTACCTCTCGCAAAGGCTTTGTTATCTTGCCATTTTCAATCAAAAATGCCTCCTCTGCAGAAAAAGTAAACATCTCACAATTGGTCATTCCCCCTATGGCACCCTTGGCATAGATGCCGTGGGAAACACCCTCAAACATCTCCTCAAACCTACAGCCTCGAGGCTCAAGATAGGTATTTGACATCCTGACAATTGGTTCATGGGCATAATCTATTGCCCTTGCATTACCCGATAACGGTTCATTCATCACAGCAGCCGTTTCCCGGCAGTGAAGCCGATTAGATAATATCCCATCCTTGATAAGATATGTCTTTGTCCCTGGTACACCCTCATCATCATAAGGATAATATCCTGCCTCTCCCTCTAATCCAGGGAAATCTACTATGGATAAATCATCTGCTCCAAACCTTGCCCCAAGTGGCATCAATTCCTGCAGATGTGGATTTTCATACAAAAAATCTGCTTCAGAGAGATGGCCAAAGGCTTCATGAACAAAAACACCACATAGCTTTGGATCAATAATAACCGTATATTTCCCACCAGAGATTTGCTCTGCTGATAACAGGTCAACTGCTGCCTTTGCCACAGACTCAGCCCTATCCTCAAGCCCTTCCACCTGTGCATAACCCCTGAAATCACCCGTACTAAAGTGAGACTGCTGGATATTATTTCCCTCCTTGGCAATTGCAGCCAGACTTATCCCACAAAAGACACCTTGTTGTGAAATGTATGTCCCCTCAGAGGTTAGTAAATATTTTTTTAAGGCAATATCCCTGTACCTGACACTTGTTGTCTGAACCTTAGGGGTATTAAGAATTATATGATTATATCTTTCACATAGCTGTTGTTTTTCAGACAAGGAAATTTGTATAGGGTCTTTACCCCACTTCATCATGTATTCGGCTACAACAGGGGTAATGGGAACAAGTCTTGCCCCGGAATTCCCCACCAAACGAGCCATATCTGCTGCATTTTGGATATTTGTTCGTAAAGCATCAAGATTGTTAAACGAGGCAAACCCCCAGCCGCCATTGCTTAATACCCGCACACAGCCGCCCCTTCGTTCAACCGTACCTATCTGCTCCAATTCCCTGCCTACAAAATCTACCCTGGTTCTAATTGTCTCTTCAATCCTTACCTCAATATAGTCTGCCGGAACAGCTTTTATTGCTTCCCATAAATATTCTCGCATCTTATCTCCTATTTTCCACCATTTTTAATTTAGTAATAATTCACCGCAGAGGCGCAAAGACGCAGAGAAAATTTGGCTCTTTCTAACTTCAAGTGTGCTGCTTCAAACGGAATCATAATTTCCTTCAATTTAAGTTAGCGATTTGGGAGCTTGTTAGCTAAATAGCTATTGCAACAAAAAGGGAAAGAGCCACAAAGGGTGTAACTATCGGTGGTGTCTCCCTTTTCTCCATTATCTCCCTATCTCTCTATTCTCTATTCCCCTATCTCCCAAGAATTGCAAGCGATAACTAAGGTGATTGCAAATGAGAAGAATCTGACAAGGGTTGTATTAATGGTTTACACCCTTCGTGGCTCTTTCTCTGTAACTGTGACTCATTACTTATCGGATTACTCTCCTCTATACCATACTTTCCCACTTAAGGCAAGAAAGAACCGAAAATTCATTATTTCCATCTCTGTGCCTCTGCGTCTCTGCGGTTAGCTGAACTGTTACTTAATTTTCAATTTGAACAGGCAGTGTAATAATAAAGGTACTTCCCTTACCCAGATGACTTTCTACAGAAATATCTCCACCATGAGCCTCAATGAGGTCTTTTGCCACTGCTAATCCCATTCCTAATCCACCTGTACTCCTTGTGGTTGATGAGTCTACTTGATAAAAAGGCTCAAATATCTTACTATGATTGACAGGATCAATCCCTATTCCTGTATCTGTTACCCTGATTTCGACAATCCCTGGCTCTGACTTAATAGAAACCATTATTCTTCCATCGTTAGGGGTAAATTTTATCGCATTCTCCAAAATATCTTCTATAACCTTTTTAAGTTGACGATAATCTCCAAAAATAGCCATCTCTTTATCAGCTACCTCGCAAGAAAGAAGGATGTTCTTTTTCTGAGCCAACCTTTCTATTTCAGTCATATCTTGTCCCTGCTCTGTGTCTTTGTGCCCCTGTATCTCTGTATTTACTAAACCCTCTAATAATCTTAAAACACCAACCGACTCTTTCTTTAGATTGAAATTTTTTAAATCCATCTTTGCGAAGGATATAAGTTTCTCTATCAGAGAATTCAACCTATTAGACTCCTCATAAATGATTTGCAGAAAATCCCTGTTTTTTTCTTTGACCTCTTCTTCCAAAAGTATCTCGGTGTATGCCTTAATAGAGGTTAATGGTGTTCTTAGCTCGTGGGAAAATATAGAAAGAAGGGTTGACTTAATAGTGGAAAATCTTTTTTCTATAGAGATATCCTGAAAAACAATAACCACCCTTAAAAAAGATTTATTCGTGCTGCTAATGGGTGTTATTTTTGCCAGAAGGGTTCTGGGTTCTTTCTCATTTGAAAGAATATCTATCTGACAGGAAGCAGGCTTTTCTTTTTTTAAGGCTTGTTCTACAGTACTACTTAAGGGTGTTTCTGAAAAAATTTGACTCAACGGCTTGTCAATTATATCCTTTTCCTGAACATGCAATAAGTTATTAATCGCTGTATTTGCCGATAAAATCGTCTGATTGGTATCAACGCTAATAACCCCTTCACTTATATTGTCGAATACAGCCTGAAGAAGGTTTGTTGTTGCTATAATCTTTTGAGCAGCAACGAGTAATTCCGCATCCTTTGTTTGAATAATATGACGAACAACCCATGAAAGATATCCACTCAGGAAAGCAACCAAAAAGGCAATTATTGCTGTACCACCAAGGATAAAAAAGGGAAGATCCTTAAAGGCATCCTCAGCAAAAAAATCAGAAGTATGAATATGCGGGATAATGCCTCTAAATTCCAGAGCAATCACCATCCCATAGCTTAACAAGGAAGCGACCGCAAACACATATCCCCTTTTTATCCCCATGCGGATGGATTCTCCGACAATTATCATCAGATACAGGTAGGTAAATATACTCTCTACACCACCAGTATAATGAACACCAATGGTTATTAGCAAGATATTTATCACAGGCTGGATATACCTTATCTGTTCCAACCACAAATTTTGTTTGATAAGTATAAGAAAAACACCATTTATCAAGCAAGCAAGGAAAATCATCCCAAAAACTATTGTGTATGGAATCTTTATTTCGGTTATCCATGCAATTGTCACGAGCAACATGATAGAGAGGACAACAATAAACACCATCCTATTTCGACTTTGAAGAAGTATTAATAATTCTTTCATAGCACACCTCAACTTGTTGTTTCTTTCTGCTCTGGCACACTTCTGCCGCAGTTTCAGAAACAAATCACTTATACGCTGTCTCTGAATTGCCACGGCTGATTGACATGTCAATCTCGTTTACAGAGGACTGCTGACAGCTAAACGCTTACGATATTTACACCATTTAATATCCAAGACCAGAGACATGTTATCGAGAAAACAACCGCTTAAAGAAATTGGCTTTCTTTTCTTCAGAATGCACAAGAAGTTGATCCAGCTCTCCGCGATCAAACCAGATCCCTTCACACCCCTCACACTTATCCACAGATATATTTTCTAATATAATTTCCTTAAGCAGGTAACCACATTTTGGACAATGCATGTAG
>JAHIZN010000288.1 GCA_018814245.1 bacterium | reverse complement strand
GCAAAACAAGAGTAGTTGCAAATGAGAAAAGCATGACAAGGGTTGTGTTTCTTATGATTTACACCCTTTGTAGATCTTTCCCTGTATTTGCGTACTATTGTTATGTTTCTGTGGCTTAATACAACAACCGCACAGGTTGAAAATTTCTGTAACCAGAAGGGGTTTTGGAAGCGAACGAGGTAGACCTGATGTTGTTATTTGGATAGAACTGGATATAAATGTTCTTGGAGTGTCAACAAAAACAAAAATCCCTATTTTAATTGAGGATGAATCAGGTGGAGTAAATGCAGCAAAAGAAGATTATGAAGCGTTTTTTGAAAGAGATAAGTTGACATTATCTATGTTGGTTGTTGGTGGAGAAAAACGACGATCCAAAGAAGAATCTGCCCAAGCAAAAATACAACTTCAGATTAAACAAATTCCTTTTGAGCGAATTGCTGTAACTGCTCAATATCCTGTGGAGAACAGAAATGGGGAGAACAGAAACGGTTTCGATAACCATATTGGGCTCAAGTAATTAGAGAAAAAATATTGACGAGGAAGGAATCAGGGGCAAATATTGAATGTGAAATTTAATGTGATCGTTTGGCAAGCCAAAAGAAAAAAGACGGCAAAGCAAAGCTTAACAAAAAAATGAACTAGGCAGAGTTGGTTGTTTTTATGGTTAGTCCGAAAGTATTTGATAAAATATAGGTTATAATAACTCCATGAGTAAATATAAATTTACCCCATACTTTGAAAATAACATACTGCTTAAAAGGTCGTATCTTAAAAAAGAGTGGTGTATTCAAGTAATTGAAAATCCTATTAAAATTGAACTACAGGAAAATAATCGCTTTCGATTTTGGGGAAAAATTGAGGAACTTGAAGGAAAAACACTTCGTGTAATAACACTTGAAGATAAAATTACAATCCATAATGCATTTCCAGACAGGAGGTTTAAATTATGAGGTTAAACTATTATCCAGACACAGATTCTCTCTATATTGATCTGTCTTCCAAGCCAAGTACTGAAAGCCAAGAAGTTTCAGAAGGCATTGTTCTCGATTATGATGCTGATAGAAATCTTGTTGGCATCGATATTGACAATGCCAGTAAAAAATTAGAACTTAGAGAGTTGAGCTTAAGCAAACTTCCTATAGAATTTCAAACTATCGCAGCCTAATATTCATATAAGAGAAGAATCAGGGTCAATATTGAATGTGAAATTTAATGCAATAGTTTGGCAAGCCAGAAGAAAAGAAAAAGACAGCGAAGTGAAGCAAAGCCTAACAAGAAAAATCAACCTGACAAGGAGCAGGTTATTTTTATGGTTAGACTCACAAGAGAGCGCAAGATATTACTCGGGCGTTAAGATAGCAACCAAGAGCAAGATATTACTCAGGCGGAAGATAGTAACCATGCGTAAGATACCGCTCGGGCGTAAGACAGTACTCAGGAGTTAAATAATAACCAAGCGGAAGATAGCAACCAACACCTAACAGCGGGGACTGGGGCTCGTAATTAAGGTTTTGGGCTTATCAACATTTTATTTTGCACATAAAGGTTTGTGGTTATTCTCCCCGCTGGTAGGTGTTTTGATCGTTAGACGGTCAAAACAGTATGGATATGTATGAGATGAATCAAGTCTTAGCAAATTGTGGAAGCCAGAACATATTGAAATTTTGCGTCAGTGCGCATATTTATCTTTGATTATGGAGGTGTAAAATGAGAAGGGTTATGAGAATCGTAAACGCATCGGTTATTTGCCTAATTCTGTCCATGTCGCTGATCTCCTGCGGGGGAGGATCGGAGAAAAAAGAAGATACAACCGCTCCCGTCGCTACCTCTTCGCGAAATGATGTTCCAGTAGCAAAACCATGGAAGGTGGTCGGCAGTCAGGGGGTTGCACTATTTGTATATGTGGAATCCGAGAAGGCTCATGATGGTGTTCTCATGGCGCAGATTCTTCAGGTAGTGGTCGGGCAAAAGAGCAAGGTCGTAAAGCCAGTGCAGATAATGTTCTTCGACAAAGAATCGGAGACACCGGTTGCATTCCCAATGACAGACTCGCAGATGCTTCACCAAGTCGCGCAATATAACTATAATCCGAACAACGGCTTTGAGGAGTTTGTCTGGCTTACAGTCACAGACTCGAAGTCCTCACCACCAGAGTTCTCAACCAAGAAAGACGATATCTCACCGGGGATCGCACCGTAACCGTAATTGATGGAGCAAGGAAACAACCGAAACAATTTCTATAACACCATTGGACTCAAGTAATTAGAGTGAAATTTTGTCTAATATGGGCGATGCACCTATCAGCAGGGGATGGGAACTGCTTACAACGGTTGTGATTTATCAAAGTTTTATTTTGCTTAAAGAATTTAGTGATTATTCTCCCTGTTCTGCTGGCAGGTAAATTTATCGTTAGTACTTTACCCGTGGAATTTTTGCTTTTTGTGCAAGAAAATTTCCAACATTTTTGCTAAGTAGTCGTTACATAATGGGTTAGGTGTGTGGGATTTTACTTTGTGGTGTTTCACAACTCCAGCAATTTACCACACATCCTCTTTGGTTTCGGCTTGTCCGAGTTAGGTTATTTCCATAATATAAAGAAGGTGGAAAAATATGAGTTTGAAAATATACCTTGATACATCTGTGATATCAGCCTATTTCGATTTCCAGAAACCAGTGAGACAACTTATTACGCAAAAATGGGTTCAACAGAACGCTAAAGAGTTTGACCTCTTCGCATCAACCTTGGTATTAGAGGAAATTGACCAGAATACTGACCATGAATTACGGGAGAAGATGTTACAACTTCTCAATATGCTCTCCATATCCATTTTAGAAGTCAATGAGGTGATATTCACGCTCGCCAGTGTTTACAGAGAATATATTTTACCGCAAGAAATTAATGATACAGTGCATATCGCGATAGCGTCGTACTATGCAATTGATGCTATTGTATCATGGAATTTTAGACATATTGTCAATCTAAAAACGATGAAAGCCATTCAGGAAATCAATATAAAACAGGACTATTCGAGCATTCAAATTTTAACTCTGGAAAATTTAGGAGGGGATCAGTATGGTACAATATAACAATGATTACACAAAAGAAGAAGATGTGACCTTATGGCAACTGCATGAAATCAGACATCAATTGGCTGAACAGCATCAATCTTCTCAGCAGATTAATACGATCGGGCAACATGTTATCAAACGATATAATCTGAAAAATCTCAAAATCATCCAAGGCAAGCAAACGGATGAATCGATACATTCCCATTCCGTAAGGGCGTGAAAAGCTATTTATCCAGACATGTGAGATGAATGAAGTAAAAAGAAACACTCATGTCTCTACAGGACACAAAGAAGGATGAAAATTAAAGGAGATGATGTTGGTAATTAATCGTTGCGACTTTTACGCCTTTGTGAGAGGTAGAATGGGTATTTTCAGGGGAAAAGAAAAAAGACAGTAAATCAAAGCCTAACAAGAAAAATGAACCCGACAGGGAGCGGGTTATTTTTATGGGTTAGCCTTGCTGAGAAGCAGCGGAGAAGGGCTTAGTAGTTGGCTCGGAGCTGAGACTCGGAGAGGCGGCTCGGAGCTGAAGCGGCGGAGAAGATACTCGGTAGGCGGTTCGGAATTGAGACTCGGAGAGGTGGCTCGGAGCTGAAGTGGCGGAGAAGATACTCGGTAGTTGGCTCGGAGCTGAGACTCGGAGAGGTGGCTCGAAGCTAAAACTCGGAGAGGTGGCTCGGAACTGAAGTGGCGGAGAAGATGCTCGGTAGGTGGCTCGGAGCTGAGACTCGGAGAACGGACTCGGTCTACAGGGATAGATGAATTGCTAACACGGCGATGCACCTAACAGCAGGGGGATGGGAACTGCTTACAACGGTTGTGATTTATCAAACTTTTATTTTGCTTACAGAGTTAGTGGTTATTCTCCCCTGCTGGTAGGTGAGCTTATCGTTAGCCTTACAAGAGAGCGGAAGATATTACTCAGGCGGAAGATACCGCTCAGGCAAGAAGATGACGAACAAGCGTCAGACTGTGTAAAAACTCAATTTCACGATAATTACCCTTCAACATAAAGTAGTAGACTTGCATAAAACCACAATATGTTGCGGCATTGATGTCCAGATTCGGAGTTTTTACACAGTTTGATGTATTGAGAATTCGTGTGGAGCGGTGCACGAGAAGAAATGTTGCACTTTTCGGACCAATAGCCGACACACAATTCTGTGTTGAATTAAGCGGAAGTTACTATTTGGAGTTTGAATAATCAGAATTTTAGATACATAATTGCTGAAATTTTCACATCGTACTAATTTTCTTCTTGACATTCAATATCCTATATGCTACACTCAATTCATGAAAAATAGATAATCCAAACTCGTGATGGTTTACTTTAGTTTGAAAGCTTGCGGTTGGTTGTAATGTAGCTATTGAGGTTCTGAGTTAGTACCTTACTCGTGAAATTCTTGCTTTTTGTGCAAGAAAATTTACAATATTATCACTAATTATATGTTACATAATGGGTTAGATGTGTGGGATTTTACTTTGTGGCGTTTCGCTTCGTGATATTTCACATCTCCCGTAATTTACTACACATCCCTTTTGGTTTCGGCTTGTCCGAGTTAGGGAAGACAACTAACTGTGAACCTTGAACCTGATAAAGTACCAGCAAGTTTTCACAGTAAAATTGTAGATTATGAACCGTCCCAATGTATCTAAATTCCATATTTAAATTATAAAGAGGAAGTGGGGTATGTTGCATTTAGATAGAAAAATAGAAATCAGTCATTTTTTATCAAAGTAGACTTCTACAAGTTGATTTGTTGCGATGATTGAACTCATTGATTCTCAACAAGTTACCCTAAAAAGAGCATAATTGGACATTCAGCTTTTTCGTCAATTTACAAGTAATTGATTTTATTGGTGTTATCTTTTTCCTAAAATTAGCCATTAAAACCATAACATCTTAATAGACAATAAGTTAGACATAATGGGTAATGTCCAAAAACAATGCCCTATTAGAGCTTAATTTGTAGAAGTCTGCAAAGGGTATATTACTATCCGAATTTATCAGGAAGGTATAATAGCAGATTATAAATTTTAACCTGCTATTTTTATTTTAAAGCCAAAATGCTTTTACCAATTCCCAATTAAAAGAAGGTGAAAAAGAGGCAGAAAGGAATGGTCAGCCATTATATCAAGCCTTAGTAAATTTACAATTTGTAACAGAAGATACATTAAGAACAGCAATTCTCGGTGAAAAAATTAAGGACATATTATTGATAGTGTTATTTGGTCCAATATTATGAGTTGATACCCTATATATTGGTGGTATAATTATGGAATACACTACATATTGAGCTTTTTTGTCTTAAAAGGCTATT